>JAYSQK010000530.1:0-1561 GCA_043721555.1 Frankiales bacterium | reverse complement strand
TCGCTCACCACGGCCGCGGGCGGGCTCGACACCGACCGGCTGACGGCGCTGGTCGACGCGCTCGCACCGCGGGCCCAGCTGGTGCTCGTCTCCTCCGGCGCGATCGCGGCCGGGCTCGCGCCGCTCGGGTTGGCCCGGCGGCCCCGTGACCTCGCCACCCAGCAGGCAGCTGCCTCGGTCGGCCAGTCGCTGCTCGTCCACGCCTATGCGACCGCGTTCTCGCGGCACGGCCGCACCGTCGGTCAGGTGTTGCTCACCGCCGATGACGTGGTGCGCCGGGCGCACTACCGCAATGCCCAGACGACCCTCGAGCGGCTGCTCGCCCTCGGCGTCGTCCCCGTCGTCAACGAGAACGACGCCGTCGCGACCGAGGAGATCCGCTTCGGCGACAACGACCGGCTGGCAGCACTTGTCGCCCATTTGGTGAAGGCCGATGCCCTCGTCCTGCTCTCCGATGTGGACGGCTTGTACGACGGCGACCCGCGCCGGCCCGGTTCGGTGCTGCTCGCGGACGTGCGCGGTCCGCAGGACCTCGTCGGGGTCACCGCCGGCAACTCCGGGTCGGGCCTCGGCAGCGGCGGGATGGCGTCCAAGGTCGACGCCGCTCGGGTCGCGACCGCCGCCGGCGTCCCGGTGCTGCTGGGCGCGGCGACGTCGGTGACCGCCCTGCTCGACGGGGTCGGCGGGACGCTGTTCTGGCCGACGGGGCGCCGCACGAGCGCCCGCCTGCTCTGGCTGGCGCACGCCTCGACCCCCCGGGGGCGCCTGGTGCTCGACGACGGCGCCGTCCGGGCGGTGGTCGAGCGCCGGCTCTCGCTGCTGCCGGCCGGCGTGACCGCGGTCGAGGGCGAGTTCGTCGCCGGTGATCCGGTCGAGCTGGTCTCGGCCGCCGGGGTGGCTGTCGCCCGGGGTCTGGTCGGGTACGACGCAGCCGAGTTGCCCGGCCTGCTCGGCCGATCCACCCGCGAGCTCGGGCTCCGTGAAGTCGTGCACCGCGACGACCTGGTCCTGCTGTAGGTGACCCGTCAGTACGCAAACGTGGACAGAGGTGTGTTTAGCGTAACCGGATGCGTCGCAGAAGGACAGGGTGGAACCGAACACGATCGTCCGTAGGTGCGCGGCTGAGTTCATCGGAACAGCCCTGCTTATCATCTTCGGACCGGGTTCGGTGGTCGCTGCGCTGACCGTCGGCACCGCGGTCGACTACGCCGGTCTCGGCGTGATCGCGTTGTCCTTCGGACTCGTCGTGGCGATCGTCATCTACGCGTTCGGATCCACCTCCGGGGCGCACATCAACCCGGCGGTGACGGTCTCGTTGGCGGTGACGAAGCGATTCCCGTGGCGCGATGTCGGCCCTTACGTGGCGGCGCAACTGTCCGGCTCGGTGTTCGGCGGCGTGGTCATCGTCGGCACCTTCGGTCGAGTCGCGGTCGACCGGGGCAACGTCGGTGGGGTCGCTTTCGGCGCGGGGGTTGGCTATCCGCGGGCCATCCTGATCGAGGCGGTGGCCACCTATCTGCTCGTCCTCGCGATCATGGGCACGGCAGTGGACAAGCGCGCC
>JAYSQK010000529.1:0-4737 GCA_043721555.1 Frankiales bacterium | reverse complement strand
CACAGGGTGAAGCACAGCATCCGGGCATAGGTCTGGTCCCGGCCAGGCAGATCGTCGTACGCCGGGGCGGCCGCGGACAGCAGGCTCGTATATGCCGCCACCCGCTCGGCGTCGTCGACGTGCAGCAGCGCATGGACGCGTCGGAGCAGGGCAGCTTCCGATCGGCCCGGTTCCGGCCACGGCAGGCCGGCATCCCGCACCAGGCCGGTCCAGCTTCCGTGTCGGTAGACGTCGGCGAGGTCCGCCTGGGCGTCCGTGAGGTACGTCGCGAGCGAGGTGCCACCCAGCAAACGTATGTCCGCGGCTCGCTGCCGGCGGGTGAGTCGCAACTGGCCGCGGAGCCGCTCGAGCACCTGCTCCTGCGTGACCCGGTCCAGCAGGATCTGCGAACCTGCCGGCAGATAGGGAAAGCCCTGCTCGACCTGCGCTGTCAGCGCTTCGCGTCGTACACCGGTCAACGCGCCGTAGCGGAGGTCGAATCGGAAGTCCTGTCGCTGCTGTCCGACGAAGTCGAGGACTGTCAAGACGGACTTGCCCTCCGTTCGACGAAGGCCACGACCGAGCTGCTGCAAGAAGACCGTCGCTGATGCGGTCGGTCGTAGCAGTAGCAGGGTGTCGACATCGGGGAGGTCGAGGCCCTCGTTGAACAGATCGACGGCGAACAGCACATTGACCCGGCGCTCCCGTAAGGCGGCGAGCGCGCCGCGCCGCTGCTCGGCAGGAGTGTCTGCGTCAACGGCGAGTGCGGGGATGCCGAGCTCGTTGAAGCGTTGCGCCATGAAGGCTGCATGCGCCTTGCTCACACAGAAGCCAAGGGCCTGCATCCCCCCGACGTCGGCAACCTTGTCCAGCAAGGCCCTGCGGATGATGCGAACCCGCGCGTCGTCGCCGGTGTAAAGGCCGTCGAGCGCGGTGCTGTCGTAGTCGCCGCGCCGCCAGTTGAGCCTGGTCAAGTCGGTGCCGTCGGCCATGCCGAAGTAGTGGAACGGGCAGAGCAGGTCGGCTGCCAGTGCGTCCCAGAGCCGGAGTTCGGCAGCCACCCGGCCGGCGAAGAATTCCTGGGCAATGTCGGTGCCGTCGGCCCGCTCCGGCGTGGCCGTCAGGGCAAGCAGTTCCGCCGGCCGCAGGTGTTCGATGAGATGTCGATAACTCGCGGCCTCCATGTGGTGCGATTCGTCGAATACGACGACGTCGAAGTGCTCAGCCGGGATCGACTCGACGCCGTACGACGTGAGCGACTGGATGCTGGCGAAGACATGCCGCCAGCGGTCGGGCCGCGCGCCCCCGACGTACAGCTCACCGAAAGAAGCAGCCGCAAGGACGTTGCGGTAGACCGCCAGGCTTTGCTCCAGGATCTCCCGGCGGTGGGCGACGAAGAGCAGGCTGCGTTCACCGGATGCGCTGAGCCGCCGGTAATCCAGCGCCGCGACGACGGTCTTGCCCGTGCCCGTGGCGGCCACGACGAGATTGCGGTGGCGATCGTGCACGATGCGCTCCACATCGAGCCGCTCGAGGATCTCGGCCTGATGGGGGTAGGGGCGCACCTCGAGACCGCTCAGGATGGTGAGTCCACCGCCGGTCGTGCCGCGGGCTGTCGCGAGCGCGTCGTCGAGGCGGTCACGGTCGCGGTCCGGGTCGTACGGCTCGAAACTGCCGTCAGACCAATAGGAGTCAAAGGTCGCCCGGAACTTGGCGAACAGCGTCGGAGTGCTGCCGGCCGACAGTCGGACGTTCCACTCCAGTCCGTCGAGAAGCGCTGCCCGGCTCAGGTTCGAGCTGCCGATGTAGGCGGTGTGAAATCCAGTGGCGCGGTCGAAGAGCCACGCCTTGGCATGCAGGCGGGTCGAGGCCGTGGCGTAGTTGATGCGCACGTCGGCGCCCAAGTCCCGGACGAGGCGGTCGAGCGCCTGCCGCTCGGTGGCCCCGATGTAGGTCGTGGTCACGACCCGGAGGCGGCCCCGTCTGTCGCGCAGCCGGGCGAGCGGCTCCTGCAGGAGCCGTAGACCGCTCCACTTCACGAACGCGCAGAGCAGGTCGACGTGGTCCGCGCTATCGAGCTCGGCGGCCAACTCGGTGCCCATACTCGGTTCACCGTGGGCATTTGTCAGCAGCGCCGGCTGTGAGAGCGGCGTCTGTGGGCGGGTCTCCAGCTGCCACACCCCCGGGGCAATCGGTCGTCGAAGCGCCAGCAGGTGTTTCGGCCCGGCCTCGATGACCTCGTGGGTGCCGAGCTGGGCGAGGAGCCGGTTTGCGAGCGCCACGCGGTGCTCAGCGGGCGTGTCGAGGAGCGCCCGCTGGATCGCTGTCGCGACGTGAGTGGTGAGCAGGCCTGCGGACTCGGCTGACTCGACGAGGTTGACCTGGGCGATCAGTGGCTCGCCCACGAGGGCTTGTCGAAGCGTGCTGGAGATGATCGACTCGTAGAGGCCCTCAGGAAGTGGCACGAAGGGCAGCTTCGCATCCTCAAGCGGGGCAGCTGGCGCGACGAAGGTCGAGACAGTCTCACTACCGAGGCTTGGAAGGAGGAGCGTTCGTGCCGACGTACGCGGACGAGTCAACCCGACAGCGCGAGTTGGCCACGCAGCACCACAACGCCGCCATGGACGCCGAGAGGCGGGCCCGCTCCTTCGAAGCGGGCGATCGAGGTGAAGCCTTTGTGCAGGGGATGCTTGAGGAGCTTTCGTTAGAGGGATGGAAGCAGCTGCACAAGCGGCGCTGGCCGGGCACGACCCGAGCTGACCTCGACCACGTCCTGATCGGTCCTGGTGGCGTGGTTGTCCTCGACACCAAGAACTGGAGCGGCCAGCTGCGCTTTTCGAAGGGCCGGCTGTGGCGTGACCAGGCTGACGAGACACGTGCTGTCGTCGGAATAGCGGCGCAGGTCAATGCGGTCGCTGAGGTCTTGGCCGAGGTCAATCTGGCGCCGGCCGCGATCACCGGTGCCCTGGTGTTCGTGCAGCAGGCACTCCCGATGATCTCCCTCGGGAGGGTCTTCGCCATGGGTGTCGAGCAGGTACCCCGCTGGCTCGGGGCTCTCGGCGAGCGATTCTCCGCCGAGCAGGTCGAACAGCTCGCCGTACTGCTCGAGGAGCGATTGCCGCTCGCCCTGCCAGCCCAGTCCCGCGTGACCGCGACGCTGCGGCGAAGGCCCACGTCGCGTCCTCTCGTTGGGCAGTGCGAGTTGTTCGAAGCCAGGTCGGTTGATCTGGCCCAGCTCGAACGAGCTGCGCACCTCGGGATCGAGCAGTGGATGAGCTATCTGCACCCGAATCAACTGGAGCTCGTCAAGCGCCGCTATACGGGACCCTCGCGCGTCCGGGGTCCCGCTGGGTGCGGCAAGACCGTGGTCGCGCTGCACCGGGCGGCGTTTCTCGCCGGGGTGTACGAAGGCAGGGGACTGTTCACGACGTACGTCAAGACGCTCCCGCTGGTGCTGCAGAGCTTGTATGGCCGGCTGTCCCCGGCGACGGCGCCGCGCTTCACGTTCAAGGGTGTGCACAGCGTTGCCCACGAGATCGTGCGGGAGGCAGGCGTCCATCTGCGGGTCGACCCGCGGCGTGCATCGCAGTGTTTCGATGAGGCCTGGGCACGAGTCGGTCGCGACCAGCTCGAAACCGCTGTGCTGGGTCGCGAATACTGGCATGAGGAGGTGTTTTCGGTCATCAAGGGTCGCGGCCTGGTGGACTTCGAGCAATACGCCGACCTCGCCCGGATCGGTCGCCGAACCCCCCTGAACGCCAGCCAGAGACGGGCTGCCTGGGACCTCTACGTCGGCTACCAGCGGGGGCTCGAGAAGGCGCGGATCGAGGACTTCGACGATCTCGTCGACCGTGCTCTGGCTCTGGCCGAGGCTGGCCAAGCCGAGCCGTACCGCTTCGTCTTCGTCGACGAGACGCAGGACCTGACGTTGCAGGCGCTCCGGCTCGCGTCCGCCTTGGTGAGTCACGAACCCGACGGCCTGACGTTGGTCGGAGATGGGCAGCAGGCCATCTACCCCGGTGGGTTCACCCTGAAGGAAGCCGGCATCTCCGTCGCGGGACGGTCCGCGGTCCTGGGCGTGAATTACCGCAACACCCAGCAGGTGCTGGACTTCGCGCGGTCATTCGTGGCCATGGACGAGTTCGACGACCTCGAGGACCTCGCCGAGAACGGCGTACGGCCGGTCCAGGTCCTGCGGCAAGGCAGCCACGTGCTGCAGGTGACCGTTCCCGACCGAACCTCCGGTGATGTCGCCCTGCTTCGCCGGCTCGCGGAGGACAGCACATTCGGACTGCTTTTACGGGATGCGGCCGTCCTGTGCCACAGCCGCTACGAAGTGACGAGAATTCGGCGACTCATCGAGGGCAAGGGCATCGCCTGCATCGACCTGGAGGAGTACGACGGGACACCCGTTGAGGCCCTCAAGGTGGGAACCGCCAAGCGGGCCAAGGGATTGGAGTTCGCCAGGGTCTATCTGCCCCAGGCCGAGACGTATCTCGTGACCGCCGGTCAAGCTGAGCGTGAGCGCGTCGAGCGGGAGCGAAGGGAGCTCTTCGTGGCGATGACCCGAGCCCGCGACGGTCTGTGGGTGTGCCGGCTGGCCCGGTCGACTTGACGCTTGCGGGCTCGCATCCTCAAGCGGGGCAAGCGGCGGCTTGTTCACGAGTGCGGTCGTTGTCCACAGGCCGCCGCGCGTTTCGCCCGCGGCAGGACCGCCTCCGCTTCCCTGCTGTTGTGGTCGCTGCGACGACCCGATGC
>JAYSQK010000528.1:0-23505 GCA_043721555.1 Frankiales bacterium | reverse complement strand
AGGACCTCGACGATCCGCTCCACCAGCGTGTCCAAGATGCCCTGGATCCGGAAGTCGGTGAGCATCGTCCGGGCGAAGTCGCTGAGCACCGCCGAGAGGTTGTCCTCGTGGACCATGAATCGCTTCCCCGTACGGCGATCCGGCCCGCGGGGGTCTGGACGGGGCACGCGTTCAGCGTGGTGATCGCACCCTACCCGTCAGGGCCCATTCCTACCCCTCGGACTGGGCGTGCTCGATGAGCAGCTGCGCGGGCAGCGTGCGGGACACGACGGCCTGCGCGGCCTCGGTCAGCCGGACGTTGTGGTCGCGGGCGTAGCGACGCAGCACCGAGAACGCCTCCGCCATGTCCAGGCCGCCCCGTTGGGCGAGCACCCCCTTCGCCTGCTCCAGCACCACCCGGCTGGTCAGTGCCGTCTGCAACTGCTCGTTGACGGCCGCCCGGTCGGTCGCCGCCCGGTCCTGCACGAGGGCGACGCTCGCGACGTCGGCCAGCGCCTGACCCAGCCGCAGGTCGTCGTCGTTCAGCGCCCCGACCTCGGTGCCGAACAGCCCCAGCGCGCCGAGGACGTTGTCCCGCAACCGAAGCGGCAGGGCGTGCACGCTGACAAAGCCCGCAGCTCGGGCCGCCGGCACGAACTGCGGCCAGCGCAGCACCATCTGCTGCAGATCGGCGACCGCGACCGGCGCGCCGCCGAGGAAGCACTCCAGGCACGGACCCTCCTGGCGCTGCAGCTGGAGCACCTCCAGCTGACGGGTGCCTTCTGACGAGGCAGCCATGACGTGCAGCACCCCGAGCGGGTCGGCGAGCAGCAGGCCCGCCGAGGCGACGTCCAGCAGCCGGACGCAGTCCACCGTCAGCCGGCTGAGCAGCTCGACCACGTCGTCGCCGTTCGCGAGGCTGCTGGCCAACTCGACAAAGGCTTTGGAGACCTCGGCCTCCCGGTCGCCCCTCATCTGCGCCGGGCCGGGTCGTCCGGGCGGCGCCGCCAGTCGTCGTCGTCCAACGGGAACCGGCGTTCGACGATGGCCATCGCGAGCTCGCCGACGGCCCGGCCGGACGCGTAGGCGTGCGCCCGGAGCCGGACCAGCGCGTCGGTGGAGCCGAGGCCAAAGGCCTCCATCACCATGCCGGTGGCCTGGTAGACCTCGACGCGTTCGAGCGAGGCGAGCTCCTCCCAGCCGCTGCCGCCCTGCGCCGCGCTGTCCCAGTCGACGTCCGCGGTCATCAGATCCAGCAGCGGCAACGCCGCCAGCTCCGCCGCCAGCAGTCCACCGGTCAACGCATCCGGGGTCACCGGACCGGGCTCGTAGCGAAACAGCGCCAGCGCCCCGATCGGCGTGGCGATCAGCGTGATCGGCAGCGCGAACACCGCCTGCACTCCCTGCCCCAGCACCGCATCGGTGAAGGCCGGCCAACGCGACGCGCCCGGGCTGGTCAGGTCCGCGACGAGCACGGGGGCGCCCTGTCCGACGGCGTCCAGGCACGGTCCCTCACCGAAGGTGAACTGGAACTCGTCCAGCTGCCGGCTCAGCGCGCAACTCGAACCGAACGTCCCCTGGGTGGCCCCGTCATGGAGCAGCGACACGGCCGCGCCGTCCACGTGCAGCAGATCGACGCAGGCGTGACAGAGCCGGTCCGCGACCGACAGTCCCCGATCCGCGCCCTCGAACACGATCCCGAAGTCGGCGCGCCACCGCTCAGCCGAGTCCATCGCGTCTCCTGGTGAGAGTTCCGGGACCGACGATAGAGCGTCGCCAGGTCATTCGGATGGCTGCGCGCTGATCTGTTCGGCGAGCAGCGGCGCGAGGAGGCGGAACGCCAACCCCCGGTGGCTGATCGCGTCCTTGTCGGCCGCGGTCATCTCGGCGGTCGTCTGCGCACCCCCGGCCGGCACGAAGATCGGGTCGTAGCCAAAGCCACCGCTCCCCCGCGGGGCTCGAAGCAGAGCGCCGCGCAGCTGCCCTTCGACGACGTGCGAGCGGCCGTTCGGCAGGGCGTACGCCGCGGCACAGACGAACTCGGCGCCGCGCCGCCCGTCCGGCACCTCGGCGAGCTGGCCAAGGACGAGGTGCAGGTTGGCCAGGTCGTCGCCGTGCCGGCCGGCCCAGCGGGCCGACAGCACCCCCGGCATGCCTCGCAA
Source organism: Frankiales bacterium (assembly GCA_043721555.1). GTDB lineage: Bacteria > Actinomycetota > Actinomycetes > Mycobacteriales > SCTD01 > JAYSQK01. The sequence goes on along the minus strand of JAYSQK010000528.1, from coordinate 21,364 downwards.
GGCGTCGACCCGCAAGCCGCTGTCGTCCGCGATCGCCATCAGCCCGGTCTGCATGACTGCTTCATGTGCCTTGGCCAGAGCGTTCTCGGCGAACGTCTCGCCGGTCTCCGGTCCCGGCTCGTAGCCGTCGGCGCCGACCAGTTCGACGTCGTACGGCAGCAAGATCCGCCGCAACTCGCGCAGCTTGCCCTCGTTGCGGGTGGCCAGCACGACCCGGCTCACCGTCATGAAAGGGGCTGCGCGAGCACGGCCTCCTGCAGCGCCGTCAACGACCGGCAACCGGCCAGCGCGAGGTCGAGCAGCAGGTCGAGCTCAGTGCGGGCGAACGGCGCACCCTCGGCGGTCCCCTGCACCTCGATCAACTCGCCGGTGCCGGTCGCCACGACGTTCATGTCGGTGTCGGCGCGGACGTCCTCGGTGTAGGCCAGGTCGAGCAGCGGCTCCCCGTCGACGATCCCGACGCTCACCGCGGACACGCCCCGCACGACCGCCTCGGGCCGGCCGAGGTGGGCGCAGGCGTCGGACAGCGCGACCCAGGCGCCGGTGATCGCCGCGGTGCGGGTGCCGCCGTCGGCCTGCAGCACGTCGCAGTCGATGGCGATGGTGTTCTCGCCCAGGAGCTTGAGGTCGATCGCGGCCCGCAGGCTCCGACCGACGAGCCGGCTGATCTCGTGGGTGCGCCCGCCGAGCTTGCCGCGCACCGACTCCCGGTCGCTGCGGGTGTGCGTCGCACGGGGCAACATGGCGTACTCCGCCGTCACCCAGCCAAGGCCCGAACCCTTGCGCCAGCGCGGCACCCCCTCGGTGACGGACGCGGCGACGAGCACCCGCGTCCGGCCGAACTCCACCAGGCAGGAGCCCTCGGCGTGGTCGAGCCAGCGCCTGGTCATCGCCACATTGCGCAGTTGGTCGGGGGTCCGGCCGTCCTCACGGGTCATCCGACGAGGTTATCCGGCCGGCTGCGGCTGCATCGCCCCGACCAGTCCGATCTCCGGACCCAGGAACCGCCGGCCGACCCGGGCGAACGGCGCCGGGTCCCCGGTAGCGAGGAACCGGTGCACCGGCTCCGGCGCGTCCTCGTCGCGGAACAGCCCCTCCGTGTCGAGCACCCGGTAGACGTCCTTGGCCGTCTCCTCGGCACTGCTGACCAGGGCGACCCCGTCGCCGACGACGAGCGAGAGCATCCCGGTTAGCAGGGGGTAGTGGGTGCAGCCGAGCACCAGGGTGTCGGCGCCGGCGGCGAGCACCGGCTCGAGGTAGTGCGTCGCGAGCTGCAGCAGTTGCCGGCCCGTGGTGATCCCGCGCTCCACGAAGTCCACGAAGGCAGGGCAGGCCGCACTCGTCAAGGTGACCTGCGGCGCGGCGGCGAAGGCCTCGTCGTAGGCGCCGCTCGCCACCGTCATCGTCGTGGCGACCAGGCCGACCCGACCGGTGCGGGTGGCGGCGACCGCCCGCCGGACCGCCGGGGCGATGACCTCGACCACCGGGACGTCGTACCGCTCGCGGGCGTCCCGCAGGCAGGCGGAGGAGGCGCTGTTGCAGGCGATCACGAGCATTTTCACGCCGGTCGCGACGAGCGCGTCGAGCCCGGCGAGGGCGTGCCGGCGGACCTCGGCGATCGGCAGCGGGCCGTACGGGCCGTTCGCGGTGTCGCCCAGATAAAGCAGGGGCTCGCCGGGCAGCTGGTCGAGGATCGCCCGGGCGACGGTGAGCCCCCCGACGCCGGAGTCGAAAACCCCGATCGGCGCGTCGCTATGCACCCGATCACCCTACGGCGGTGCGGTGCGGTGCGGGGCTGGGCTGGGCTGGGCCGGGCTGGCCCCGGCCGCCGCTCGGCCGCCGCCACTCGGTGATCTTTGTGCACCGGACGAGCGTGCGCCCGCCCCCAGCCGCACAAAGATCAACCACGCAGGCCAGCCGGGCTCGACCGGGCAACATCACCAGGCCGCCGCTCGATGATCTTTGTGCACCAGACGAGCGTGCGCCCGCCCCCAGCCGCACAAAGATCAACAACGAGTACGCCGTACCAGTCGGATGATCTTTGCGCAGTTTGCAGTCGCGGCCCGGGCCGGATCAGGCCCAGAGCTGGCCCTCGAGGGCCGCCTCGGCCTCCTCGAGGGTGCCGGCGTAGGCACCGGTCGAGAGGTACTTCCAGCCGCCGTCGCAGACCACGAACGCGATGTCGGCCCGCTCGCCGGCCTTGACACACTTCATCGCCTCGCCGAGCGCGGCGTGCAGGATCGCGCCGGTCGAGATGCCGGCGAAGATCCCCTCCTCCTCGACCAGCTGGCGGGTGCGCCGCAGCGCCTCCCGAGGGCCGACGGAGAACCGGGAGGTCAGCACCGACTCGTCGTACAGCTCAGGGACGAAGCCCTCATCGATGTTGCGGAGCCCATAGACGAGCTCGCCGTAGCGCGGCTCCGCGGCGATGATGCGGACGCCGGGGACCTTCTCGCGCAGGTAACGACCGGTGCCCATCAGCGTGCCGGTGGTGCCGAGCCCGGCGACGAAGTGCGTCACCGTCGGCAGGTCGTCGAGGATCTCCGGGCCGGTCGTCTCGTAGTGCGCGAGGGCATTCGCCGGGTTGCCGTACTGGTAGAGCATCACCCAGTCGGGGTTCTGTGCCGCCAGCTCCTTGGCCATCGCCACCGCCTGATTCGAGCCGCCGGCCGCCGGTGAGGTGACGATCTCCGCGCCGTACATCGTGAGCAGCTGCCGGCGCTCGATCGAGGTGTTCTCCGGCATGACGCAGACCAGCCGGTAGCCGCGCAGCCGGCAGACCATCGCCAGCGAGATGCCGGTGTTGCCACTGGTCGGTTCGAGGACGGTCACGCCAGGCCGCAGCAACCCCTCCTGCTCGGCCTGCGCGACCATCGACAGCGCCGCCCGGTCCTTCACCGAACCGGTCGGGTTGTTGGTCTCCAGCTTCGCCCACAGCCGCACCTCCGGCGACGGTGACAGCCGAGGGAGCCCGACGAGCGGCGTGCGCCCGACGGACTCGATCAGCGAGTCGAAGCGACTCACCCGCGCGCAGCTCCGCCCACTGTCGCCAACTGGCCGGCTCCGCCGGCGACAGCCGGTAGCACCGTCACGCTGTCGCCGTCCTTGATCGGCGTCCCCAGCGAACCGAGGAAGCGGACGTCCTCGTCGTTGACGTAGACGTTGACGAATCGGTGCAGCTTGCCCTCGCCGGTGATCAGCCGGTCCTTGATGCCGGCGTGCCGGCTGTCGAGGTCGTCGATCAGCCCCTGCAGGGTGTCGCCCTTGGCCTCGACGGCCTTCTCGCCCCCGGTATAGGAGCGCAGGATGGTCGGGATGCGGACCTCGATGGCCATGGTGGAAGTGTCTCCTGTGTCGTCAGCGGTGCCTGTCAGTGTGAACCGGTACGGCGTCCCGATGCATTCCGGGGGTGGCGCAGGCCTCACCGCACGGAGACCGGCTCCTCGGTGACGACCCCGTCGACGATCCGGAAGGACCGCACCTCATCGGTCTCGTCCCGGGTCGAGACGAGCAGGTAGTGCGCGTCCGGCTCCGAGGCCAGGCTGATGTCGGTGCGCGAGGGATGCGCCTCGGTCGCCGTGTGCGAGTGGTAGATCACGAACGGCACCTCGTCGGCGTCGTCCATCGACCGCCAGACCCGGAGTTGCTCGACGGCGTCGAAGCGGTAGAAGGTCGGCGAGCGTTCGGCGTTGGCCATCTCGACGACGCGGGTCGCGGCGCCGGCCCGGCCGGCGATGACGCCGCAGGCCTCGTCGGGATGGTCGCGCCGGGCATGAGCGATGACCTGGTCGACCATGGCGCGGGGCAACTCGAGCATCCCGGCAGCCTATTCGCGAGACCCGCGTGGGCGCAGGCACGACAGCAGCGACTCCTGCAGGTAGGCCAGCCAGCCGTAGACATGCAGCGGCTGCACGCGTGGGTCGTCCGGGTCGAGATCGTCCACGTCGGTCTGCTCGGTGACCTCCAGGCGGGTCCCGAGCACCAGCCGCAGGTCGTTGAGGCAACCCAGCCAGGCGTCGGCCTGGTCCCGGTCGAGCAACACCTCGCCGCCACCCTCGGGCACGGAGGCGAGCACGGTCCGGGCGGCCGCCCGCTTGCCGGCCCGCAGGTCGGCATCGGTGTAGCGACGGAACTCCGTGGCCCGCGCGGGGTCCTCTGCATAGGCGTCCGGCAGCAGCCGGGCGAGCGCCGGATCAGCCGGCGGCGCGACCTCCCCGGTGGGCATCCCGACGAGCGCGGCGAGCGGGTCCTGGCCCTGGCCATCGTCGGCCTCGCCGAGCAACTCGAGCAGCTCACCCACGCACTGCCGCAGCACGAGCGCCTCGATCTCGTCGGCGCCCGCCGCGACCATGGCGCCCCTGGCCTTCTTGAAGCGCACGCTCAGTCCTGCTGCAGGGTGGCCCACAGGCCCTTGGCGTGGCAGCGGGCCACATCGCTCTCCATCTGTTCCCTCGTCCCGTTGCTCACCACGGCCCGGCCCTCGTGGTGCACCGCCAGCATCAGCTCGGTCGCCTTGTCCTTGCTGTAGCCGAACAACTCCATCAGCACGAACGCCACGTAGCTCATCAGATTGACCGGATCGTTCCAGACGATGGTCACCCACGGCCGGTCGACGAGCTCCTCTGTCTCCGGCCGGTCGAGCTGGGCGGGCGCCGTCACGGCTGCAGCTCCCGCTTCACGAGCTTGCCGGTGGCGTTGCGCGGCAGCGCCGCGACGAAGCGAACCACCCGCGGCACGGCGTAGCTCGCGAGCTGCCCGCGGACGAGGTCCTGCAGCTCGGTGACCTCGACCGGGCCGCTCGTCACGACATGCGCCACGAGCTGGACGCCGTACGCCGGGTCAGGGCTCGACGTGACGGCGACGTCCTCGACAAGCGGATGGCCCAGCAGCACATCCTCGACCTGGCCCGGGTAGACGTTCTCACCGCCGATCACCACCATGTCGTCGTCGCGGCCGAGGACGGTCAGCCGGCCGTCGACGTCGAGCACGCCGAGGTCACCGGTGGCCACCAGGCCGGCCAGCCGCTCCTTGTCCGAGCCGTCGGTGTAGCCGCTGAACGCCAGCGCGCTGCCGGCAAAGATCCGACCGGGGGTGCCGGCCGGAACGTCGGCGCCGGCGGCGTCCACCACCCGGAGCCGGACGCCGTACGGCGCGCGGCCGGCGGTCTGTGGGTCGCCGGCGAGGTCGCCGGGGCCGGCCACCGCGACGTAGGCCACCTCGGTCGAGCCGTAGAGGTTGTAGAGCACCGGTCCGAACGCCGCCAGCACCCGGGTCGCGAGGCCGCCTGGCAGGGCGCTGCCGGAGCTCGCGAGCACCTGCAGGCTGGACAGGTCGTAGCGACCGGGATCGGCCGCAAGCAGCTTGTCGAGCATCACCGGGACGACGACGAGCGCGCTCGCCCGGTGCCGCTCGACGCTGGCCAGCACCGCCGCCGGATCGAACCGCGTCGGGAGCACGACGGTCGAGCCGAGCAGCATCGCGAGCGAGAGCTGACCGAGCCCCCAGGCGTGGAACACGGGCGCCGCGATGACCGTCGTCTGCCCGGCCCGCAGCGGGATCCGCGACAGCATCGACACCGCCGCCTCGATGCCGACGTGGTCCCGGGCGGCGCCCCGCGGCGCCCCCGTCGTGCCGCTGGTGAGGATCACCTGGCGGGGCGCATGGCCGCTCTTGGGCGGCGCGCCAGGCCCCGGCTCGCCGGCCAGGGCGCCGAGGTGCTCCGTCGTCAGCACGAGCCGGCCCGGCGCGGCGACAGCGAGGGACTCGGCCAGGTCGGCGTCGTGCAGCAGCGTCGTGGCGCCCTCCCGGTCGAGGATCTCGGCGAGCTGCCCGGGCGCCGAGCCGGTGTTGAGGTAGAGCACGTCGGCGCCGCACTTGGCGACCGCGACCGCGGCCTCGACGAAGCCCCGCCCGTTGCGGGCAAGCAGGCCGACCGCCGCGCCCTCGTGCACGCCGAGTTCGCGCAACTCGCCGGCGATCCGGTCGGTTCGCGTGTCGACCTCGCGCCACGTCAGGGGACCTGCGTCGTCGATCAGGGCGACCCGGTCGGGGTGCCGGGCGGCACCGACCGCGTAGCCCGTCGCCGGCGTCACCCCCCAGCGGGCGAGCGCCAGCGCCATGCCCAGCAACCGGTCGGGGCGGCCGGGGGCGAGCAGCCCGGCCTGCAGCAGGACGCGGGCACCGGTGGGGTCGAGCACCCTTCTACGGTGCCACGTCTGCGCCGAGCTGCTCCCCGACGGGCACCTCCACCTCGAGCACGTTGCCCGGCGGTGCCAGCGGGCAGGCCCAGGCCCCGTCGTACCGGCAGGAGGGGTGGTAGAGGAAGTTGAAGTCAAGGACGAGGCCGCGCGGAGTGCTGCCGAGGTCCGCGCCCTTAGCCGTGTCGAGCAGATAGCGGCCACCGCCGTAAGACGTGCGCCCCGCCGACCGGTCGCGCACCGGCACGAACAACCCGCCTGCGTAGCCGGTCACCCACCACGCGTCCAGGCTCCCCCACGGCGTGCGGAGCCGACCGATCCGCTCCAGCATGGCCTCGCCGGCATCCCGCCGCTCGGGCTCGGCCGCCTCGAGCGGCACCTCGACCCGCCACCCCGCGTCGTACGCCGGGACCGGCAGTCCGGTGGCCCGCAGCGGGCTGTCGGCGGTGAGTGGTGACGCTGACGAGGACCGGAACAGCGCGTCGCGGCGCTCGCGCCATAGCGCTTGTCCCTGCGCCGGGTCGGGGGCCGCGCGCACCGCGGCGTAGATGGCGGCGATCTCGCGGCGCCAGTCGAGCAGGGGAAGGTCCACGCCCGCAGTCTCGGGCACGGTGGTCCCGGCCGGAAACGATGACGGCCCGACCCCTGGATCGCAGGGGCCGGGCTCGTCGTCCGGGGGGCAGCAGCTGAGCTGCCCGGACTACGCCGAAAGGGTCGGGTAGTCGGTGTAACCCTTGGCGCCGCCGCTGTAGAACGTCGCCATGTCCGGCTCGTTCAGCTCGGCGCCGGTCCGGAGCCGCTCGACCAGGTCGGGGTTGGCCAGGAAGTCGCGGCCGATGCAGAACAGGTCCGTCGCGCCGGTGTCGACTGCCTCCTGGGCGGTCGCGAGGTCCGACGGGCCGGTGAAACCGGTGTTGAAGATGAATGCGCCCTGCCACTGCTTACGCAGCTGCTCGTGGAAGTCGGTGTCCGGACCCTCGACCACGTGCAGGTAGAGCAGGCCGAGCGGCGCGAGCCCCTCGAGCAACGCCTGGTAGGTCCGCTCGATCTCGGTCTCGGCGATGTCGTTGAAGGAGCCCGCCGGGGAGATGCGGATGCCGACCTTGTCCGCGCCGATCGCGTCGGCGACCGCGGTGGCGACCTCGATCACGAAGCGGGCACGGTTCTCCGGCGATCCGCCGTAACTGTCGGTGCGGGTGTTGGTGTTGTCGGACAGGAACTGCTGCAGCAGATAGCCGTTGGCCGCGTGCAACTCGACGCCGTCGGTGCCGGCCTCGATCGCCCGGCGGGCCGCGTCGACGTACTCCGCGACAACGCCTGGCAGCTCGGCAGTCTCAAGCGCGCGCGGTGCCTCGAACGCTTTCATGCCCTGCTCGGTGTAGACCTCGCCCGCGGGGGTGACGGCGGACGGCGCGACGGGCTGCTGGCCGATGATGGCCTGGTGGCTGATCCGCCCGGCGTGCATCAGCTGGACGACGATCTTGCCGCCACGGGCGTGTACGGCGTCGGCGACCAGGCGCCAGCCGGCGACCTGCTCGTCGGTGTGCAGGCCGGGGGTGTGCGGGTAGCCCTGGCCGATCGCGGAGGGCTGCGTGCCCTCGCTGACGATGAGCCCGGCGGTGGCCCGCTGGGCGTAGTACTCGGCGGCGAGCTCGGTCGGTGCCTCATTGGCGCCCGCCCGGTTGCGGGTCAGGGGCGCCATCACCAGGCGGTTGGCGAGCTCGAGACTCCCGAGCTGGTAGGGCGCGAACAGGTCAGTCATGGGACTCCTTCAGTAGGTCTACTTGCGACTACAACCACACCGTTCGCCAGTCCTTCCTGTGTTTCATGTGAGCCACGTCGCTCTGCTCCCCTGTCGGCCGGGGGGCCGGGTGCCGCACCATGGAGAGATGGCCACCGACCCCGCCCCGCACCGCGTCGTCATCATCGGCTCCGGCTTCGGCGGGCTGTTCGCCGCGAAGGCGTTGCGCCGCGCCAAGGTCGAGGTGACCGTCATCGCCCGGACGACGCACCATCTGTTCCAGCCGCTGCTCTACCAGGTGGCGACCGGCATCCTGTCCGAGGGCGAGATCGCGCCCTCCACCAGGGAGGTACTCCGCCACCAGAAGAACGCGGGCGTCCTGCTCGGCGACGTCACACAGATCGATCTGACCACCCGGACGGTCACCTCGCAGGCGCCGACGGGTAGCACCGTCACGTCGTACGACAGCTTGATCGTGGCGGCGGGCGCCACTCAGTCCTACTTCGGCAACGACCAGTTCGCCGACCACGCACCGGGGATGAAGACGATCGACGACGCACTCGAGTTGCGCGGCCGCATCTTCGGCTCGTTCGAGCTCGCGGAGCTCGCTGACGACCCGGCCGAGATCGACCGCTGGCTGACCTTTGTCGTCGTCGGTGCCGGCCCGACCGGCGTCGAGATGGCAGGCCAGATAGCCGAACTCGCGCGCCGGGCGCTGCCGGGAGACTTCCGCCGGATCGATCCGCGGACCGCCCGGGTGGTGCTGCTCGACGCCGCACCGCAGGTGCTGGGTGCGTTCGGCGATCACCTGTCGGAGAAGGCCGCGGCGCAGTTGCGGCGGATCAAGATCGAGGTGCAACTCGGCGCCAAAGTGGTCGACGTCGACGCCGGCGGGATCGAGGTCGAGGACGCCGCCGGCACCCGGCGACGGATCGAGGCGGCCACCAAGATCTGGGCTGCGGGAGTCGCCGCCTCACCGCTCGGGCAGCAGCTCGCCGAACAGTCCGGCGCGACGCTCGACCGGTCCGGCCGCATCCACGTGCTGCCCGACCTGACCCTGCCGAGTCATCCGGAGGTCTACGTCCTCGGCGACATGATCGCCCTGGATTCGATGCCCGGCGTTGCACAGGTCGCGATCCAGGGGGCGAGATATGCGGCGAAGGACATCTCGCGCCGGTTGCGTGGCGGTGCGCCGGCCGGCCCGTTCCACTACCGCGACAAGGGCAGCATGGCGACGGTGTCGCGCTTCCAGGCCGTGGCGAGCGTCGGTCCGTTGCGTCTGTCCGGCTTCATCGCCTGGCTGATGTGGCTGGCCGTGCACCTGGTCTACATCATCGGCTTCAAGCACCGGCTGACGACCCTGCTGCACTGGACCGTGAGTTTCCTCGGCCGGGGTCGATCGGAACGGGTGTCCACCCAGCAGCAGGTCTTCGGGCGGCAGGCGCTCGCCCGGACGAGGGATCCCGCCGCCTGATCCACCAGTCAGGGAGGCTGATCGGGACCGTGCGGCCAGGCGAGCGTGACGGCAATTGACCCGATAGCCGGATCGGAGAAGCGCTTCGCCGGGGTTGTGGTGGTTGCCGATCTGGGTGCCCGCTGGGGTCCGTTGACCACGACCTCGAGTGTTGTGAGGACGCTGCACCCGACCGGTCGGGGCCTTCACGACTCCCACAGGTCGCGAATTTCGAGGCCCCGGCCCTGCCGACATCGGCGTTAGCCTCCGCGCGTGCCTGCAGACCTGTCAGCCGTTGTGACCGCCTACTGGCGGTTTCACGAATTGTGCCTGGGCGATCGTGAGCAACGCCTGGCCGCTGAGGCTGGGGTGGATTCCTGGGCCTGGGAGGCCGTCGAGGAGGCGGTGGAGGAGTCGGACGACCAGGTCCTAATCCTGCTGGACGCACTACTCGAGGCGCCAGCCGCCGACCCCTGTTACCTCGGCGCCGGGCCCATCGAGGAGCTGCTCGTCGCCCACGGACTCAGGTGGCAGGAAGACGTCGCGCGGAAGTGCCGTACCTCCTCAACCTGGCGCGACGCGCTGGCTTGTGTGTCGTTGAGCAAGACTGAGGAGCAGCAGATACCGCTGCTGGCCGAATTCCTTCCACGCGACAAGCAGCCCAACCTGGTGAAGAAGCCGCCCGTGCGGACCAAGAAGGCGAGCCGCATTCGAGGGCAGGTTCGAGGTCGGCGGGGCAGGGCGTGGTGACAGGCAAGGTGCGTACGACGTGATCGGCGGGAGTGTCGTCGGCCTACGAAGGATTGCAAGCGGAGGTCCCGGTAGGTAGCTCGGGATCCGTCTTGAGGTGGAGCCCGCTGCGTTGGACCGGTCCAGGAGCCACGTGGTGCGAGTTGGAAGCGGCTGGTCCAAGTACGACATCGAGATCGTGCTTGCGCATCACACGGATCAGTAAGCAGACGAGAGGGTCGCGGTTGGCAACCGGGACGCAACGGTGTCTGCTCCCGCTGCTGCCCTGCCGGCGTCGAACGGACCGCGTGGTGCGGCGAAGGGTCGACTTCGCCTGCAAAGACTAGGTGCGGCTACGCCCTCACGGAGGCTTCGTCTGCGCGGTTTTCGGAATCACCAGATGTGAAGGCCAGCGAGTCTGCTTCCTGCGTTCGCAGCCGCGTGCGCCAGGCACGGTTCAGCTGCCGCTTGTAACGCGACCGAAGCCGATGGCGATTCCGCTTGGCAACAGGATCACCGGCTCGCGCACCCATTGTGTAGAGGCGTTCGGCTTCGATGTAGGCCCCGCGCAACTCAAGCAGCAGTGCGAGGTTGTTGTAGGCATGGACCTCGCCCGCCTGGACCGCGACGCGGAGCACCTGCTCGGCACCGGCCGGGTCATCGCGATCTTCTTCGAGGAGCAGCGCCAGCGCAATCATGGCGTCGGGGTTCCCCCGGGCCTTCTCGTCCCGGAAGACCGCCTCCGCTTCGTCGAGACGTCCCGCGCGGCGGAGCTGACGTCCCCGGTCTGCCAGGGCATCGTTATCCACGCTGGCGGCGAGGCGGAAGAGCTCCTCGAGGTCATCGGGCGAACCGCTGTCCTCGAGAAGCCCTGCGAGTTCCGACGCCGCGTAGGCATCCCCGTCCGCAACGGCCGCTCGGAGAAACGCCTCGCCAACCGCCGGGCCGGCCCCTGTCCAGAGCAAACGGCCGAGGAACGCCTTGCCGCGAGGATCCCCGACCTCGACTGCCCGCCGGTACGCCGCCTCGGCGCCCGTGTGATCTTGCAGCTCCTCGAGCACCAGGCCCAGATTCAGCGGTGCGTCATCGTCGCCGGCCGCCACGGCGAGCCTGAACGCCTGGGCGGCCTCATCGCGTCGCCCGAGTCTCTTAAGGGCGTTGCCTTGGTTGTACCGGGCCGCGACCGACCCCAACTCGGCGGCCCGAGCGAACAGGGGCTCAGCGCGAGCTTCGTCGCCGGCGTCCGAGCACGCCTGGGCAGCATCGAATAGCTGATCCTCCGTCATCGCGTCATCGGACACGCTGACGAGACTATGGGACCCGCCCCAGGCGGACACCGCATTTTGCACGGCACCGTCGCGGCGCCATTTGGGGGGCGTTGCAACGCATAGCCGCGGTGGACCTTGCTGCCCATCACGACTTCATCGACTGACCAGACGTCTTGCGCCCGACCATCCGGAAGGCTCAGGAAGCCATCGCGGACAGGGTCAGCCTGAACCTGACGAAGGGCGCGACCGGGTGGTCGGGCCCTTCGTCATGCGGGGCAAGTGCCCTCCCCGCTCCGGCGAAGACGTCTTCCTTTTTTGGGGGAAGTGCCCCCTGGTCCGTTGATGTTGCACCCGCGCCACACAAACGATTCCGCGGGTTCGTGCACATGGGCAGATCGGCGGCCCCTGGGTTCGTCATTCAGGCCAGCGAAATTTCAGCGGCTGCGGCATCCGCGCCGGCCAGGTGCACGGGCCGACGGGCATGCCATGCGCGAACAGGGCCAGCTCGACGGGGCCGTCGCGACGTGAGTTGTCCCAGACCCGCGCGGTGTCGGCGCGACCGATGGCGTCGACAACCAATGGCCACAGCCGCTGGTAGCGCTGCCGGATCTTGTCCTCCGGAACCACGTGGCCACCGCTTGCGACGCGCTGCGCAACCCGGTGTACGGCAAGGTCCTCCGGGACCATCACGCCGTGCAAGGCGACCGTGTAGCCCGCTGCGACGGCCGTGTCGATGAGCTCCAGCTTGGAGGGGTGTGAGAACACGGTCTCAGCGGTGAACGGCTCGCGGAGCTCGATCAACCGGTCCCTGGTCGTGGCAGCGACCCTGCCGCCTCGTAGGAGTGGCCTTGCGGGTCGTCCGGCCAGCGTTGGGCGGCGATGATGTCGGCGTTGACGCAGGTCGCCCCTGGGCGCCGCGGCGCGAGAACGAACTCGGCGGACGTCGACTTCCCCGCGCCATTCGGGCCGACGACCAGGTCCAGGCGCACGCCCGGCTACTGCACGCGCTCGGTAGAGCCGTCCGGGCCATGGCGGGTGAGGACGCCCTCATCGTCAAGCGCAACGGTTGTGACGCCTCGATTCGCGAGCGCCTCGCCGAGGTTGATGCGCCGAGCCGCTTCGGAGATGGAGGCGTCGAGCTCCGCGTAGAACACTGCCCGTTCCTCACCGGTAAGGTTGGTGAGCTCGAGCGCGCCGGATAGGGCCGCCTCCACCCGTCGTCGGGCCGCGGTGTGCACCATGGACACGGCCATTCCGACGCACGCCCAGTGATCGAGTTGCTGCTTCGCCGACCGGCTCTGCCGGGCGTCCCGTACGACCGCGGCGTCGAGCAGGTCCGAGGCCACCCGAGTCGGCTTGTCCGGAACGACGTGCATGTCACCTCCGTCGCAGTGTGTGACGTGCGTAGCAACAGGACACGCCCCTCCAGTGCCTCGGATGACGCCAGAAGTCCGTCGGTGCGGAGCAGCGTGGCAGCGACGTCGATCGAATGTCGGCGACGTGCGCGCTTTCGATCAGGCGGAGTAGTGCACCGACGGGTGCAGGATGAGCCGTCGCCACAGCTGACTGCGCTCCAACGCTGTCAACCGAATGAGCTCAGCGACGTCGTCGAAGGCTGATTCGATGCCCGTCACGACCTCGTCGATGATCTGCTCTGCGGCCTTGGCGGTGAGCAGGTATTCCGATGCAGTCAGGCGACACAGGTCCAGGCGGGAGTCGCGTCGACCGTCGCGGGTGAGCGCCATCGCTTGGCTGGCGGTGTCGCTCGTCCGCATGCTCGGACTGATGTCGTACGCGGGTGTCAGCTTCAGGGCAGTTCCGTCCCAGAAGGCGGAGTGATTGCGGGCGTGGTCGTCCGTGTTCGACACGCAGATGTTGAAGACCAGTCGGCGAAACAGCTCCGCGAGCGTCGCGGTTGCGTGGGTGAAGCGGCCCCGGACCTGGTCGGCCAGGTCGAGGTAGCTGGCGTAGCGGGCGCCGGTGAACTCGTCGAGCCCCAGGATTGTCAACGCCGACACCATCATGGTGCGGGTGCGGTCGCCTGGGCGGTCGAACCTGTCGACGAGCAGCACGTCCTTGCCGAGGCTGGTTGTCATGCGAGTACGTGCGGTCTCGATGCCGACGCGGCGGGCAAGTTCCATGGCGACCGCTTCATAGCGGACCACGGAATAGGTGTCGGTCTGTGTGGACAGCTTCGCGATCACCGGCCGTTCGGCCTCGTCGAGCAGCGTGACCTTCGGTCGGGCGCCGCCGAGGCTCGTCCCTCGCAGGAGTGCCTCTGCGAGTGCGGCCGGCAGCACTTCACCGGCGGCGAGCCAGTCCGCCGCGTCTTGCATCAGCTCCAGCGTTGGATGGTCGGCTTCGCGAGGGATGTAGGTGTCCGCGCTCGCCTGGAGGTCCAAGCCGCCGATACGGTCGCTACCGGATTCGAGCAGGTACGTCAGCACGCTCAACGTGCCCGTGTCGGACTGTGCGTCGAGACGTCCCGTCCGGCGGGCGAGGATCACTCGCTGGCCCCACGCGTCCGGCCCGGCATCGCGTAGGCAACTGGCGACCGTGAGGTCGCGGACCGGCAGGATGCGTCCGGGACGCAGCGGAAGCTCCGGCAGGTAGAGCGCAATCGCGTCCGGCCGAGCCAGGTAGCTCCGTCCGTAGATGAAGCTGAAGGTGTCCCCGAGGGCGTCGATGCGACCGGCGACGACCGGCGTGCTGGTCTCGGGCAGCCACGCCCACACGAACGCCGTCGCGGGCCGGTCAGAAGTCGTCATCGACAGCAACTGTTCGCACCCGCTGGGGTAGCAACGTCAATGCTCGCCGGTTCACGGCCGTCCGTTCGGCAGCGTGCTCCGCACCACCCAGCAGGTCGATGCCGAGCACGCTCGCAGCCTCGAGCGCGACGCCGAGCGTCACCGACGGCGTGCCACGCTCCACCGCACGGATCGTCCCCAGCGACACACCCACCCGTTCGGCGAGCTCCGCTTGCGGCCAACGACGTTCCCGGCGCGCTCGAGCGATCTCGGTGCCCAGGGCATGACAAGCCTGCCGCGTCACCGCAGAAAACGTCCGCACACGATGCGCCATCACCCACCTCCTACTGTCAAACGATTGTGCCTTATCGGTCGTAAAGCGCAACAGTTTGCCATATGCGTCGCCGGGAACGGCCGTCACGTTGGGTCGACGCGCACCCGCAACGTGCGAGCTCCATCCGACGAACGCGGCTCACACAGCCGGCAAGGAGGCCCCCGCGGAGGTGATACGACGAGGTCCCCAAGCCGGCCCGCTGCATCTGAGCTTCGCAGTGGTCCTGGGCCCGCGACGTACCACTGGGTCCACGGCGTCGAGATGCTCGCCCAGGAGCAAGTCAAGCTGATCGACGACGAGCAGACCCGTCGGACCGGCTCTCCATGCAGCAGCAGGTCTCCGGGCGGCAGGCGCGCGCCCGGACGAGGAACCCCGCCGCGACCGCCGACACGTGACGCGCCCGTCGTGGCCGCTTCTGCACCCCGCTCGGCGACGTCGATGGGGCCCTCGACGGCGTCCGCTTCATCGGCTGCTCTATCGCCGGGCGAAATCTGGGCGCTGGGCGCGCGGACATCACCACCAACTCCCGGGGGTGGTCGCTCCCTTGGGCCTTCGGACAACAGCGACCGGCCTCGACGACCACAACAGCAGGTAAGCGGAAGCGGGCCCTACGCTTCCACGCTCGCGACGCCCGCGTCCGCCGCCGGACAACCATCCTTCCCTGCTGTTGTGGTCGTGCGCGCCGGGAGCAGCACCGTCACGTCTCGCAGTGTCTGAACCCGTCGCGTTGCCGTCTACGCCGACGCCTGCGCAAAGCAGCTGTCAGGCAGTAGCGACCTCGACGACCGTGAGGGATGCGATTCCGGAGAAGTCGTCGACATTCAGCGTAAAGACGGGCAGCTCGTTCGCCAGCGCAGTGGCCGCGATCAGCGCATCGTAGGCACGGGCACCCGTCTTGCGACCCGAGGCTCGCAACTCAGCGGCAACTCGACCAAAGGCCCTCGCGGCGCGGTCGTCGAACGGGATGGCGTGAAAGTCGGCCTCGACCTGCTGCAGCACACTCTGACGGCCGATGCGCTCGCGATCGGTCTTCGCCACCAGAGGTCCCACCGACAATTCGGCTAGCGTGATCGCCGACACGAAGCAGCGCGCCGGCAGTGCCTCAACATCGGTGAGCCCGCCGAGACGTACGACGACACTGGTGTCGAGCAGGCCACGAAGGTGTCGCGCAGTCACAGCGTCGGATCCAGGACCTCGTCGAGATCGGAACGGATTGCCGCAAGGTCAAGGACCGGAATGGTGCGCCACCGCTCCAGCAGCGTCGCAGCCAATGTCCCGGCCGCAGCCAACGGCCGCAGCTCCGCAACCGCCTTACCTTGCCGGGTCACCGTCACACTTTCCCCACGCATGACCGAATCCAACACGTCGCCTCCATGATTGCGGAGATCGCGAACGCTTACCTCGGTCACCGAGGCAATGTCTCACGCGTGAGACAGCTTTGGCAACCATCGCAGTCGACCGATCGCGGCGGCATGGGCCGAGTCCGGGAAGCAACCGGCGGCGCTGACCCTGGTCGGCACGACGACGGTGTTGCCAGCCGTGATCATCGGCGAGCCGTGGTGGATCGGCAGCGTCCCACCGTGGCCGCGACGTCACCACACCGCAGTGCTGGTGGCAATGCGGGGTCGACGCGGCGCCGACCGACCCCACACTCGCGCAGAACACCATCGCCGGAGCAAGATCGGGCAATGGAACAGGCGCTGCCTTCGACAAGCAGCACCTCCGTACAAATTCGTACCGTGGAGGTGGCGGGAATCGAACCCGCGTCCTCCGGCACCGTGACAGGGCTTCTCCGGGCGCAGCTTGCTGTGTGTTTCTCGGCCCCACCGATCACGCAAGCAAGTCGGTGACGGGCTCAGTCACTGTTGGTGTTCCATCGTCCCCCGTGACCGGGGACGACGGTGATCCTCCTTGCGATGCCAGATCCCGGGCCGGAGGCGCTCCCGGGCTGACAGGTCAACTAAGCCGCGAGGGCGTAGCTGGCCGCGCGACTATTGTCGGCGCTTGATTATTTTGCGACGTTATTCGTTAACGAGATGATCGTCGCCTTCCTCGGCCCGCTTCTCCTGCCTCGACATCCGGAGTCGAGACCTGTCACCCCCTTCTGCGGTGACAACCACCGCCCCACCATGATAACCCGCTTCGACTCAGGTGAGGCCGAGCAGCCGGGCGCCGTTGTCGTGCAGCACGCCGCGGAGCCAATCGTCGCCCAGATGGAGCCGCTGCAGGGCGACCAGTTGGTGGGCGTAGGGGTAGGGCGTGTTGGGGAAGTCGCTGCCGAGCACCACCCGGTCGCCGAGCTCGAGCAGGGCGGGCAGCAGGTCGCCTGGGTAGGGCATCTGCGCCTCGACGTAGTCGGTGAAGGCCATCGTGGTGTCGAGGTGAACGCGGCCGTAGCGGCGGGCCAGCGCCACGAACCCGGCGTACTCGGGCATCCCCATGTGGGCGATCACGGCGACCAGCGACGGGTGCCGCGCGAGCACCTCGCCGAACACCTCCGGGCCGGTGAACGCGCCGGGCATCGGCCCGCTCCCGCAGTGCACGACGACCGGGACGCCGGCGTCGGCCAGCATCCCCCAGGCCGCGTCCAGCAGCGGGTCGCGGGGGTCGTAGGCACCGACCTGGACGTGCGCCTTGACCAGCCGGGCGCCGTCGCGCAGCGCCTGCTCGACGTACGCCGTCGCCGACGGTTCGGGGTAGAGAGTCGCGGTGTGCACCACATCGTCGTGCTGGCAGGCAAACTCGCGCGCCCAGGCGTTGAGCCAAGCGGCCATGCCTGGCCGGTGCGGATACACCAGGGACGGGAAGGCGCGCACTCCCATGGCCCGCAGCCGGGCGAGCCGGTCGAGTTCGTCGGTGCGGTAGGCGATCGGCCAGTCCGTGCCGGTCAGCGGGCCGACCGCGTCGAAATAGGCCCAGACCTTGTCCATGACGTTCTTGGGCATGAAATGCACATGCAGGTCGACGAGCCCGGGCAGGCCGAGGCCCTGCCACATCGCCGGGATGTCAGCGTCGTCCACGCCCACCGCGCTGCTCGCGGCCCTTGAGGGCCCGGCCCATCGCGACCGCGATATCACGCTTGGCCTCCCGCTCAGACAGGGCCTGGCGCTTGTCGTGCGCCTTTCGCCCTTTGCCCAGGGCGATCTCGACCTTGGCTCGACCGTCCTTGAAATACAGCGAGAGCGGGACGAGCGCCAGCCCACTCTCCTTGGTCTTGCCGAGCAGCCGCAGGATCTCGCTCTTGTGCATCAGCAGCTTGCGGGTGCGCCGCGGCGTGTGGTTGTTCCAGGTGCCCTCGGTGTACTCCGGGATGTGCGCCCCGATCAGGAACACCTCACCGTCCTGGATGCTCGCGTAGGCATCGACCAATGAGCACCGGCCCTGCCGCAGCGACTTGACCTCGGTGCCGGTCAGCACGATCCCGCACTCGTAGGTGTCCATCAGGTCGTAGTCGTGACGGGCCTTCTTGTTCTGCGCGACCAGCTTGCCCCGACCGGTTTCCCGGGTCATCCGCCTGCCCCGGCGTCAGCGGTCAACCCAGACAGGACCTCCACGGCCCGGCGTACGACGGGGTCCTGGTCCCCGGTGCGGACGCCCGTCAACACCTCGATGTCGGGCTCGAGCCCGACACCCTCGACCGAACGGCCGGACGGCAGGACGTAGCGGGCGACGGTCAAGGCCAGTGAGCTGCCATCGGGCAACCGGTGCGGCTCCTGGACACTGCCCTTGCCGAAGGTGCGCGAGCCCACGACGACGGCCCGCCCGCGGTCCTGCAGCGCGCCGGCCACGACCTCGGCCGCGCTGGCCGTTCCCCCGTCGACGAGCACGACGACCGGCATGCGGGTGTCACCGTGGCCCTCGACGTCGAGTCGCTGCGGCCGCCGGTCCCGCCGGCTGTAGGTCACGACAGGCCCGCTGTCGAGGAACACCGATGCGGTCTCGACCGCCTCGGACAGCAGGCCACCCGGGTCGCCGCGCAGGTCCAGCAGCACCCCCGTGGCGTGGCCGTCCCGCAGCCGGGCGAGCGCGGCGCGCACCGAGCGACCAACGCCGGCGGTGAAGGCGGGCACGGTGATGCGGCCGACGCCGCGGGCGGCCATGGTCGTCGTCACGCCGGCGTCCTGCACCGATGCGCGGACCAGGGTCACGGTGCGCAGGGCCGTCCCGCGGCGCACCACCACGACGACCGCACTGCCCGCCGGGCCGCGCAGCGACGCCGCGACGTCGCTGGCGGCCAACTCGCGAGACGAGCGGTCGTCGACGGCTCGCAGCTCGTCCCCGGTCCGGACGCCTGCGCGGTCGGCCGGCGAGCCGGCAGCCACCTGGGCCACCAGCAGGGCGCCACCGGTGCGTCGCAACCAGAGCCCGACTCCGGCGTAGCCACCGGGAGTGCCCACGGTCGGGGCGTCGGCCCAGCCACCCCACGGGTCGCCGACCGCGCCGAGCATCGCCTGGATGGCTGCTGCGTCCAGGGCCCGCCGGTCGACCGGCTGGAGCGCGGACCCGACGATCTGGTTAGCGGCCTCGTCCAGCACCCCATGCGTCGGCGACCCGTCGCGGTCCGCGGCGCTGCCCGCGCCGGCGACCACCCCCAGGGTGAACGTGCCGCCGAGGGTCGCCAGGGCCAGCAGCGCGGCCGCGGTACGGCGTACGGCGGTGCGGGCGGACGGGCGCATCGGATGAGTCTACGGCGACGGCGCGCACGACCCGGGCTCGATGATCGTTTCGCGGGGGCCCCACTTGCGCAACGATCATCCGCAAGATGATCTTTGCGCGATCAGACGCGTAGGTGCCGGCGCAAGGTGACGAACGACGACAGGCTCGACAGCCCGACCCCGGCCAGCAGCAAATACGGGATGATCACCAGTACGGCGTCCCAGCCGACGAAGTTGGTGAACTTGATCGAGGGGCGGAGCACCCGGTCGATCAGAACGTACTTGCCGAGGGCGAGCAGGCCGCTCGCGAGCGCTCCGCCGACGAGTCCGGCCAGCGCCCCCTCGAGCAGGAACGGCAGCTGGATATAGAGATTGCTGGCCCCGACCAGGCGCATGATCCCGGTCTCCCGGCGACGGCTGAACGCCGCGACCCGGATCGTGTTGGAGATCAGCAATGTCGCCGCAACGAGTTGGATCGCGGCCACCGTGAGGGCGACGGCCTGGAAGACGTTGAGCACCTTGAAGAAGTTCTGCAGCAGCTTCTTCTGGTCCTGCACCGTGTCGACCCCGGGCCGGTCCCGGAACGCGCTCGCCACCACCTCGAACCGTCGCACGTCTTTCAACTTGATCCGGAACGACTCCGGCAGGGCATCTGCGCTCACGTTGGCCACGAGGTCCGGTGAGTCCTTGAACTGCTCCTTGAACCGGGTGAACGCCTGGTCCTTGCTCTCGTAGAACACCTTCTTGACCTGCGGTGTCGCCTGCAGGTCAGCAAGCAACTGGGTGCGCTGGTCCTCGGTGACCTCCTTGCCCCCGCAGCTCGGGCTGGTGCTGGTCGCACCGCAGAGATAGACGGTCACCTCGACCTTGTCGTACCAGTAGCCCTTCATCGTGCTGACCTGCTCGCGGATGAGCAGGCCGGCACCGACCAGCGTGAGGCTGATCATCACCGTCACCACGACGGCGATGGTCATCGTGACGTTGCGGCGCAGACCGATGCCGATCTCGCTCAGGATAAAGCGGAGGCGCACAGGGATCCTTCGGGAGTGGGGGCGGGATCAGGAGCCGTAGCCGTAGACGCCGCGGGTCTGATCGCGGACGACCTTGCCGTCGGACAACTCCACGACGCGTCGGCGCATCGAGTCGACGATCGCGGCGTCGTGGGTGGCCATGACGACGGTGGTGCCGGTGCGGTTGATGCGATCGAGCAGCTTCATGATGCCGACGCTCGTGTTCGGATCGAGGTTGCCGGTCGGTTCGTCGGCGATCAAGATCATCGGGCGGTTGACGAAGGCCCGGGCGACGGCCACCCGCTGCTGCTCCCCACCGGACAACTCGTCCGGCATCCGCTGCGCCTTGCCATCGAGACCGACCAGGTCGAGCACCTCCGGGACCACCTTCAAGATCGTGCCGCGCGGCTTACCGATCACCTCCAGGGCGAAGGCGACGTTCTGGAACACCGTCTTGTTCGGCAGCAACCGGAAATCCTGGAACACGCACCCGATCGACCGGCGCAGTGCCGGGACCTTCCAGTGCGACAGTCGGCCGAGGTCCTTGCCGGCGACGTGCACCCGCCCGGTCGTAGGCACCTCCTCCTTCAGGAGCAGGCGCAGGAAGGTCGACTTCCCGGACCCGCTAGAGCCCACCAGGAAGACGAATTCGCCCTTCTCGATGTCAACGTCGACATCGTCGAGCGCCGGCCTCGTGCTGGTCGGGTAGCTCTTGGAGACCTTCTCGAGGCGGATCATGAGGTCCGAGTCTAGGTTGCCGGCGCTGCAGGGAACGCCACTTCGCGCCGAAGGGTTGTACGGGGCACGATGCACACCGACTCGGGGGGGCACAGATGAACTGGCAGGACCTCGTCTGCGCGTCCTGCGCCGGGCGCGTTGCCGACGGCCGTTGCCCGACCTGCCGGGCTGCCCGCCGCGAGCTGTCCCAGGGGCCGCGGCTGCCCGCGCAGGCGGTACTCCTGGTGGCCGCGGTGCTCGCGCTCGTGCTGCTGGTGCTCGCTCACCTCGGCTGAGTTGGCCGCCGCGGACTGCATCGCGACTGCTGCCCGCCGACCTCCCTTGACTTCCCCCGTCGTACGACGAGCTCGAACTGTCCATACCAGGGCACAAGGGGCCACGGCCACGGGGGAGGTGGCGCCGTACGCCGGGGCAGCGGCTCGGCCGGCCCGCCGTACGGCCAGGCAGCCGCGAATCCGTACGCCTTGCGGCGGCCGCCCCCAGGCCCGACGT
>JAYSQK010000527.1:0-2092 GCA_043721555.1 Frankiales bacterium | reverse complement strand
GACCGCTCGATGAAGGAGCCCGATATGCGCCGCTCGAGCGTCCCCCGCGTCCTCGCCCTCACTGCGGCCCTGTCCGCCCTCCTCACTGGCCCGGCCCTCGCCAGCGGCGGGACCGGCGGCGGCGGGACCGGCGGCGGCGGCTCGACTCAGCCGCCGGCCACTGCGCCGGCACCCGCCCCGGCCCCGGCGCCCGCCCCGGCCCCGGCGCCCGTGCAGGTACAGGGCGGTAGCGGTGGTGCCTGCGTGCAGGTGAACTCCCTCGGCGTGACTGCGGACCAGAGTCCGATGACCGCCGGGGCCGCCCTGTCCGCGGCGTACCAGGTTGCGCGCTGCGGCGGCACCAACACCTCATTCACGGTCCAGCTGACCGCCGACGATGCCGCGGGCAACCGGGTGCTGTCCTCGACCCGGACCTGGGTCCCGAACCGCTCGGTCCCGTTCACCGACAGTGCCGGCACCGACACGGCCGCCTTCGGCACGTCGTACGCGGTGACGCTGACTGTCTCTGTACCGGAAACCGGCGCGGTCCTGACGACGGCCAGCCGCCCGGTGACCACCCCGGCGGCACGCGTCCCGGCGTGCGCCGCCGTCACCAACCTCGGCGGGACCGCTGGTTACTACCCGGGCAACACGCAGGCGGGCGCGCTGTGGCTGAGCTGGTCGGTCAGGAACTGCGGCGCGGTGGACGGTCTCGACCTGCTCACGACCGTCGAGGACAGCGCCGGTCACGTCGTGCGTTCGTTCCCGCAGAACGCCGTCGTCACGGCGAACGGCGCAATCGGCACCGGCCTGGTCGACGTCGAGCCCGTGCCCACCGGTTCGGCGTACATCGTGCGGGTGCAGGTCCGTCACCACAGCGACGGGTCGCTGCTCGACGACCGCTCCCTTGCCCTGACCACCCCGCCGGCGAAGTAACCCAGCCGCACCACAAGCGAGGCGACCTCGAGGTGAGCCGTGGTGGGCCGCCAGGGGATCGAACCCTGAACCCGCGGATTAAAAGTCCGCTGCTCTGCCAGTTGAGCTAGCAGCCCGAGCCGTGCCGAGCTGCCGGCCGGATCGCCAGCCCGCAAGCCCGGTTTCGCTCGCCGTCAGTATGCCTGGCAGCGAGCCGGGCGCCGGTCCGCCTGGCAAGGCTCGGTGACGTCCCGTCCCTTGTCGTGCTTGTGCGGCTGCTCAGGGGAGGCGCCACGGGGGGCTCGACCGCGGGGGCGGCACGGGTCCCGATGAGGTTCACGCAGGTGGCGCACATTCGTAACAACCGTGACATGAGCCGTGCCTAGCTTCGCCGTCAGACAACTCCACAACTTGCCAAGCACCTAGGGTTCCGCGCTCCTCACAGCGGCTGGTCCGAGAGGTGCGGGCGGCCGGCGACGGCCGCTACACGGAGGGACAAAAGCCCGGGAGACCGCCAGTGGTCCCCGGGCTTTGGCGTTCTGGCCGAGCGGACAGGAGCGCGCTGTGCAGCCCGACATCCCCGCAGGAACGGCCCTGCTCGTGATCGACGTGCAGGAGTGCGGCCGGCTGGCCTTCGACGAGGCCGGCATCGCGATGATGCCCGGCTTCGACGACCGGGTACGCCGTACCGCGGCCGCTGTCGACGCCTACCGGCGGGCCGGCCGGCACGTGCTGTTCTCGCAGGAGGTGCACCGGCCGGATCTGCTCGACATCGGCCGTGAGCTCGACGGCGCCGAAGGTGTGCACTGCGTCGAGGGGGCGCCCGGCACCGAGCTCGTCAGCGAGCTGACCCCGCTGCCCGGGGAGCACTTGATCCGCAAGCGGCGCTACTCCTGCTTCTACGGTACCGATCTCGAGCTGATCCTGCGCGGGATGGGGATCGACACCCTGGTGCTGGCTGGGACCCTCACCGATGTCTGTGTGCACTACACGTTCGTCGACGCCCACCAGCGGGACCTGCGGGTGCAGGTGCTGGTCGACTGCGTTGGCGGCTCGGGGGTCGAGGCGCACGAGGCCGCGCTGCGGGCGATGGCCTATTTGCAGCGGGGCTGCCTGCGCAGCAGCCAGGCACTGGTCGGGGCGACGTGACCGTGCTCGCCCGCCCGGTCGCCGAGCAACCGGTCCACCGCGGCCCGGT
>JAYSQK010000526.1:0-1731 GCA_043721555.1 Frankiales bacterium | reverse complement strand
CGGCCGATGCCGCGGGTTCCCCCAGTCAGCAGGGCGCGACGACCGTCGAGTTGCAGATCCATGTCAAGACCTTCCGTCGTGGTGGGTCAGCGCAGGGTGGCGGCTTGCGCCCGCAGCGCGCGGTGCAGCCCGTCGTACGCCTGCGCTGGGGGGAGCAGGGCCTTGCTGGCCTTGACGACCGAGCTGTAGTTGGCGTCGACGACGTTCGCGATCGGCGCCTCGGTGATCTGCGAGAGCAGCTGGTAGGCATCCATCGGGTGCAGCCCGTAGAGCTCGCCGAACCAGTGGACCAGCTCGGCCTGAGCGATCCGCCAGGCATCCTCGAGCGGGCGGCTCGAGCCGACGGCCATCCAGTGCGTGTCGTCCTCGATCCGGGGCCAGGCAGGCGCTCCGCCCTTCACCAGCTCGACGATGACCGTGGTGGTCATGGCGCCCTCCACCGCGGTGCCGCAGGCCTCTCCCTCGCCTTGGCGGTAGTGCCCGTCGCCGAGTGAGAACAACGCGCCCTCGACATTGACGCCGAGATAGCAGGTCGCGCCGGCGCGCATCTGCGGGGTGTCCATGTTGCCGCCGAAGCGGTCCGGGACGAGCGAGCTGCGGACCTCACGGCCGGCCGGGGCCACGCCGACGGTCCCGAGCATCGGCGCCAGTGGCAGGTCCACCCGCAGTTCGCCGAAGTGCGCGGCGAAGGTGACCGTCGCGCGGGCCCGGTCGAGCTCGTAGATGTAGGTCAGATCGGGCAGCGGGTCCTGCAGGTTCACGACCCGGTCGGTGCCGGTCATCCCGCCGAAGAACGGGATGTGCGCCGAGGCACCCCAGTCCCGCGCCGGCTCCACGCTCACCAGGTGCAGCGCCAGCGTGTCGCCCGGCTCGGCGCCCTCGACGTAGAAGGGGCCGGTCTGCGGGTTGACGTGGCTCAGGTCGACCTTCTCACTCGACAGGTCGGTGGCGGCGCGCAGCGCCCCGCAGAACGCGTCGTCGGACCACAGCCGCATCGCCGTGCCCGGTCGAACGCGCAGGACCGGGGCGACACCGCCGAAGGTGAAGGCATATTGCTCGAAAGAGGGGGTGAACTCCACGACGTCCATCTGCGCAGCCAATCAGCAATCTGCTCCGGTGACTACTGCGTCCGGTCGGGTGCGTCGAGCACGAAGAGCAGGTCCCCGACCTCCACGTTGTCGCCGGCGTCGACGACGACCTCCGCGACCACGCCATCGGCCGGGCAGGTGATCGTCGACTCCATCTTCATCGCCTCGACCACGGCCAGCGCCTGCCCCTTGGTGACCACGTCGCCGACCGACACCTTGGGCAGCACGACACCCGGGAGCGCTGAGCCCACCTGCATCAGGTCCTTCGGATCGGCCCTGCGCGCTGTCCGGCTGGTCACCGACACGGACCTGTCGCGGACCACGACCGGGCGCGGCTGGCCGTTGACCCTGAGGTGCAAGGTGCGCATGCCGTCTTCGCCTGCCTCGCCGAGGGTCTCGAGCTCGACGAGCACCTCGACACCGGCTTCGAGGTGGATGGTGACGACTCGGCCCGGCTGCAGCCCGTGGAAGAACGCTTCAGTCGGGATGACCGAGACGTCGCCGTGCTCGGCGAGGGAGGCCTCGAACTCCGCGTACGGGCCCGGGAAGAGCAGCCGGGACAGCACCGCGCGGGAGTTCGGCCCGTCGAGCGCCTTATCGTCGTCCGGGGTGAGGCCGACCTCGGCCACCGGCGGCCGGCCCT
>JAYSQK010000525.1:0-4243 GCA_043721555.1 Frankiales bacterium | reverse complement strand
CGTCGTCGTCGGCGCAGGCTTTGCGGGCCTGCGTAACCTGCACACCCTGCGCGAGCGGGGCCTGTCGGTGGCGGTGCTCGAGGCGGGCAGCGACGTGGGTGGGGTGTGGTTCTGGAATCGCTATCCAGGGGCCCGCTGCGATGTGGAGAGTTACGACTACTCCTACTCCTTCTCCGAGGAGCTCGAGCAGGACTGGCGCTGGAGTGAGCGGTATGCCACCCAGCCGGAGATCCTGCGCTACATCAACCACGTGGCGGACCGCTTCGACCTGCGCCGGGATGTCCACCTGCACCAGCGGATGACACGAGCCAGCTGGGGCGAGCCGGCCGGCCGTTGGTCGGTGCACACCGAGGCCGGTGCCCGCTGGAATGCCCGCTACCTCGTCATGGCCACCGGCCAGCTGTCGACGACGAAGAACCCCCAGTTGCCCGGCCAGGACGAGTTCACCGGCGAGATTCACCACACGGCGCGGTGGCCGCACGAGACGGTCGACTTCGCCGGCAAGCGGGTGGGGATCATCGGCACCGGCTCGTCGGGGATGCAGATGATCCCGATCGTCGCCACCGCCGGGAAAGGCCGCTGACCGCGGGCAAGCTTCGAGCTCAGGAGTCCGGCGGTCGTCGGCGTTTGGGCTGCTGCAGCCCGAGCAGCAGCGTGTCGGCGAAGGCCGAGCCGATCTCCTGCGCCGTCGCCGTCGAGGTCTCCGGATTGAACCAGCGGCTCGTCCAGCCGAGCATGCCCATCAACCCATAGGCGACGACCCACGGTTCCCCGATCGCGCGGATGGTGCCGTCCGCCATGCCCGTTGCCACGAACCCGACAACGATCTGCTCGTACTCCTTGTTGACGCGGCGCATGTCCCTGGCCCAGGTGGCGTGCCGATCGGGGCCGTGCGCGAGGTTCTCCTGGATGAAGACGTAGAGGATCGGGTAGTGCTCGGCGTAGGACACCATGAGCGACTGGATGAGGGCCCGGAGCTTTTCCGGCGCCGTCCCGGCGCCGTCCCGGATGGCCTTCGCGGCCGCCAGGTTGTCCTCGACCGCCCCACGCACGACTTCGTGGAACAGCTCCTCCTTGTTGCCGACGTAGTAGTAGAGCGACGCGCGGTCGGCCCCCGATTCGGCGGCGATGTCGCCGAGATTGGCTCCCTGAAGGCCTTTTGCCTTGAACACCCGGCCGGCTGCCTGGACGATCTCGGCTCGCCGATGCAGGTAGGACGGGTTGGCTTCATCGCGGGCGGCCGCCCGTCGCCGGGCGATACCACTGGCCTCCGCCGCCATCGCTGATCCCTTCCTCCGCCGTCAGGTGCATGGTGCCGTATCCCGCACCGGACTCATCGTTGCCGTGCGATGACCAGCCACGCGTGGATACTTCCGTCAGCACCAGTGTGCAATGGAGGCGCGAAATGAGTACCGGACGACGCGCAGGGCTCGGCAGTCCGACGTTGACCGAGGTGGCCGATGGCGTCTTTGCCTACGTGCAGCCCGATGGCAGCTGGTGGATCAACAACACCGGCCTCTTGGTCGGCCGACACGCGGCGGTCAGCATCGACGCGTGCGCGACCGAAGCCCGCACCCGCGCCTACCTGGGGGCCATCCGGGGCGTGACCGGCCTGCCGGTGCGGACCCTCGTGAACACCCATCACCACGGTGACCACACGCATGGCAACTCGCTGTTCCGGGACGCCACGATCGTGGCGCACGAGCGCACCCGGACCGCGCTGATCGAGGCCGGCCTGTGGCGCGACCCCGTTTTCTGGACGCCGTTCGACCTCGGGGAAGTCGAGCTCGAGCCGCCGTCGCTGACGTATTCCGACGGCGTGACCCTCTGGGTCGACGAGGTGCGCTGCGAGGTGCGGCACGTCGGCAGGCCCGCGCACACCACCAACGACTCGATCGTCTGGATCCCGGAGCACTCGGTCCTGTTCACCGGGGATCTGGTGTTCGCCGGCGGGACGCCGTTCGTGCTGATGGGGTCGCTGTCAGGATCCATCCAGGTCCTGGAAGAGGTCGTCGCCCCGATCGGTGCGAAGACGATCGTGCCGGGCCATGGCGAGGTCTGCGGGCCCGGCGCCGTCGAGGACGTGCTCGGGTACCTGCGCTTCGTCTGGGAGCTGGCACAGCGCGGTCGCGAGGCCGGCCTGGCCCCGCTCGAGCTGGCCCGGCAGGCCGATCTGGGTCCGTACGCCGACTGGCACGACCCCGAGCGCATCGTCGGCAACCTGCACCGCGCCTACGCCGACCTCGGTGCCGGTCCGGCCGGTGAGCCGATCGACCTCGCCGCAGCCCTGGGCGACATGGTCACCTTCAACGGTGGCCAGCCGCTGACCTGCCTGGCCTGACACCGGCGCCGAGCTGTCGTCAACATGACAGTTGACGACAGCTCGCGTGGGTTCTACCGTTGGTCCCGACGGTCGCCTGGGGTCGTCGTGGCCCCGCAGGAGGCAGGTCATGCCGTCAGTCGGCGTCGTCGGGGCCGGCACCATGGGCGTCGGCATCACCTACGTGTTCGCGGCGGCAGGTTGCCGCACGACCGTCGTCGAACCGGACCCGGGCCGCGCCACGAGCTTGCACCGGGTGCTCCGCGAGCAGGCGGCGCAGGGTCTGTCGCGCGGCAAGTTGACCGCAGAACAGGCCGATGCGCTGCCCGGTCTCGTCCAAGTGGTTGGTGCGACCGGCGAGCTTGCCGAGCAAATGGACCTCGTCGTCGAGTCGGTGCCGGAGCGGCTCGACCTCAAGCGCGACGTCCTTGCCGCCGTCGCCCAGCGCAGGCCCAAGCTCCTCGCAACCGGCACGAGCGCGCTGTCGGTGGACGAGCTGGCCCGCCCGTTGCCGGCGCCCGAGTCCTTCCTGGGTATGCACTTTTTCAACCCGGTCTGGTCACTGCAGCTCGTCGAGCTCGTCCGCGGCGCGAAGACGTCCCAGCAGACGATGGACGCTGCGCAAGGGCTGGTCGCGCTGCTGCACAAGCAATCCATCACCGTCCGCGACAGTCCGGGGTTTGCGACCAGTCGGCTCGACGTCAGCACGGCCCTCGAGGCCATTCGCATGCTCGAGGACGGTGTTGCCTCCGCCGAGGACATCGACAAGGCCATGGTGGTCGCCTACCGGCACCCGATGGGCCCGCTACGCCTGTCCGACATCGTCGGCCTCGACGTACGTCTCGATATCGCTCGCAACCTCAGCCAGGTGTACGGCGAGCGATACTCCCCACCCCGCCTGCTGATCGACAAGGTCGAGGCCGGCCAGCTCGGCGTGAAGACCGGCCAGGGTTTTTTCAGTTGGCCATGACGAACGTTGACGCACCGATCGCCCACCCGTAACGTCAACGACATCGTTGACTAGATAGGAGTCACCATGAATGAGCTCCGGCTGAGCGACTCGCCGGTCGTGAACACCAACGAGGACCGCCGGGCGCTGCGCGACGCTGTCGGCCGGCTCGCCGGCAAATACGGCCGCTCCTACTTCCAGGAGGTGGCCAAGCGCGGTGGCTTCCCGGAGGAGTTGTGGCGCGACCTCGGCGACGCGGGCTATCTCGGCGTCCACCTGCCCGAGGAGTACGGCGGCGGCGGTGGTGGCCTGGCCGACCTCGCGGTCGTCATCGAGGAGTGCGCTGCGCAGGGCTGTCCGATGCAGTACATCGTGATCAGTGCCATCTGCGGGCCGATCCTGGCCCACCACGCGTCCACGGTTTTGAAGGACCGCTGGCTGGCCGGCATCGCCGACGGCACGAAGAAGATGGCCTTCGCGATCACCGAGCCGGACGCGGGCACCAACACCCACCGGATCTCCACCACCGCGACGCCGGTCGAGGGTGGCGGCTGGCGCATCAACGGCGCGAAGTACTGGACCTCGGGGGCGGACGAGGCGGACGCCCTGCTCGTCGTCTGCCGGGACGCCGAGGTCGGGCCCAGCGGCAAGCCGACGCTGTCGCTGCTGATTGTGGACACCGCCGCGCCGGGCCTGACGATGCAGGTCATCGACTCCGCGCTCGGGGCGCCCGAGCGCCAGTTCATGGTGTTCTTCGACGACGTGCCGGTCGCCGCGGACTCGATCATCGGCGAGCAGGGCCAGGGCCTCAAGCAGGTGTTCGCCGGGCTCAACCCCGAGCGGGTGGCGGCCGCGTCGATCGCCAACGGGATCGCGCTGTACGCACTGCAGAAGGCGTCGACCTACGCCAACCAGCGCGTCGTCTGGGACGTCCCGATCGGCGCGCACCAGGGGGTCGCCCACCCGCTCGCGCG
>JAYSQK010000524.1:0-2424 GCA_043721555.1 Frankiales bacterium | reverse complement strand
GGGATGCAGCGGCCGGTGACGCTGCAACGGCGGCTGGCCCTGTCGGCGATGATCGTGACCGCCGCCAGCGTGCTGGTGTTGACGGCCGGGTTCGACGTGCTGCTCTCGCACCGCTTGGACGCCGAGGCGCATGCCGTCCTGCGAGCCCGCGCCGCCACGATCAGCGGCGCCATCACCGCCGCTCCGTCCGGGCAGCTGACCGTGCCCGAGCGCGAGGACGACGCCGCCCTCGACGCCGGCATCTGGATCTACCAGGGTCGGACGGCGGTCGAACGGCCCCCGGGATCGGCTCGGTTGCAGCGTGGCGCCGACCGACTTGCCGGGACCGACGGACGGACCCGACGCGACGGCGGCCCCAAACCGGTCGAATACCTCTCGGTGCCGGTTCGCGCGGGTGGCCGTCAGGTGGGCACGGTCGTCGCAGCCGTCCCGCTCACGCCGTACCGAAGCTCCATCCGCACCACGTTGCTGGCCTCGGCGCTGCTCGCGGCCCTGCTGATCGCGGCCGTCTACGTCGTGACCCGGGCAGCGGTCGGGCAGGCCCTGAAACCGGTCGCGGCGATGACCCGGCAGGCAGCCGAATGGTCCGCGACCGATGCGACGCTGCGCTTCGGCGATCGGGACCGGCCGGGTGAGCTGGCCGCGCTGGCGTCGACCCTGGACGGGCTGCTGGACCGGCTGGCGGCCGTCCTGCGGCGCGAGCAGCAGCTCTCGGCCGAGCTGTCGCACGAGCTGCGCACCCCGCTGGCCGGGATTACCGCCGAGGCCGAGCTGTTCGCGACGCGTCCTCGCTCGGGCGAGCAGGCCAGCGCCGCCATGGAGCGGGTGTCGCTGGGGGCGCGGCGGATGGACCGCATCCTGGACAGTCTGCTCGCGGCGGCCCGGCTCAGCGGTGACCACGCCAGGGGGCGCTGCGCACCAGCGGCGGCGGTCGCGGCGGTGCTCGACGACGTCCGCCCGGTCGCCGCCAGCCGGGGGATCACGCTCCGGCTGGTTGACGACATCGCCGATACCCACGCCGGCCTCGAGGTGGAGGTCGTCGAACGCATCCTCGCCCCGGTGGTCGACAACGCTGTGCGCTACGCCGTCAGCGAGGTGCTCATCCAGCTGCACCGCACCCCGCATGCGGTGGTCATCGAGGTGCGCAACGACGGGCCGGGGCTGCCGGAGTCGCGCTGGGAGGACGTCTTCGAGCCTGGCCTGCGCCTGCAGCCCGACGACGGACACGATGGTGCCGGGCTCGGTCTGGCGCTGGCCCGAAGGCTTGCCCGCGCCGGCAGTGGCGACGTCACCATGATCGCCGCCTCGACCTTCGCCATCCGGCTGCCACCTGGCTGAGGCCCCCTGGGCAGGCTGTCAGGCGCGGGGGTGCAGTCTTGGGGGGAACCGATTCGACCGGAGGTGGAGGTGACGATGGCCGCGGACCGGCTCACCATGCGTTCCTGGCTCGCGATCCTCCTGGCCCGATTGGCCGGCGTCTGCTCGCGCGCCGTCGGTTACGGCGCCGGCCGGACGATGCCGGGTCGGGTCGCCCTGACGCTCGCACCCGGTTCGCTGGCGGAGCTCGCTCGCGCCCACCGGGTCATCTTGATTTCGGGCACGAACGGCAAGACGACGACCACCCGGCTGGTCACCGCGGCGCTGAGCTCGACCGGCCCGGTCGTCACCAACGGGGACGGCTCCAACCTGGTCGCTGGGCTCGCGACCGCCCTGCTCACGACGCGCCTCGGGCGGGGCAGCACCGCCGTGCTCGAAGTCGACGAGATCGCCCTGCCGGCAGCAATCATCGCGACCGAGCCGGTCCTGGTGGCGCTGCTGAACCTCAGCCGCGACCAGCTCGACCGGGCCGGCGAGGTGGCGAGCCATGTGGCCCGCTGGTCGGCAGCCCTCACCGGTCGGGAGCAGATCACCGTCCTCGCCAACAGCGACGACCCCCTCGTCGTCGCCGCGGTGCTCGGCGCGAGACCCACTGCCAAGGACGTCATCTGGGTGTCGGTCGGGCAGCCGTGGCGGCGCGACTTCGCCGTCTGCCCCCGCTGCCGCGCCGCCTGGCACCCGACACCCAGCGCCTGGGCCTGTGACGCCTGCGGTCTGCGCCCGCCGATCTCGCAGTGGAGCCTCGAGCAGGGCGCACTGACCGGTCCGGACGGCGTCGCGGTCCAGCTCGAGCTGACCCTTCCCGGTCGCGCCAACGCCGCCAACGCAGCCGTCGCGGTGGCTGTCGCCGAGCAGTTCGGCGTCGGGGTCGAGACAGCCCTGGCCCAGATGCGCACGGTGGTCGACGTCGGGGGCCGCTACCTGGTGCGCACGGTCGGAACGCACAGCGTCCGGCTGCTGCTGGCCAAGAACCCGGCCGGCTGGCTCGAGGCGCTCGACGTGCTCCGGCTCGACGACCATCCCGTCGTGATCGCCGTCAACGCCCAG
>JAYSQK010000523.1:0-2064 GCA_043721555.1 Frankiales bacterium | reverse complement strand
CGTGGCGGCTACCACGGCGACACGGCCGGGGCGATGAGCGTGTGCGATCCCGTGACCGGCATGCACGCGCTGTTCCGCGAGCACGTCATCCAGCAGGTCTTCGTCGACCGACCGAGACCGCGGTACGACGAGCCGGTGCAGGGCACCGACCTGGCCGAGGTACGCCGGGTCCTGGCGGAGCAGGGCGACCGGCTCGCCGCGGTGATCATCGAGCCGGTGGTGCAGGGCGCCGGCGGGATGCGGTGGTACGCCCCGGCGTACCTGCGTGAACTGGTCGAGCTGTGCCGGGCGTCCGGCTTGCTGGTGGTGTTCGACGAGATCGCGACCGGCTTCGGGCGGACCGGCGAGCTGTGGGGGATGGACCACGCCGGCGTCGTACCCGATGTGCTGTGCCTCGGCAAAGCGCTCACCGGCGGCACGATGACCCTCGGGGCGGTCCTGTGCACCGACGAGGTCGCCGGGCGGGTGGGCGGTGCCTTCATGCACGGACCGACGTTCATGGCCAACCCGCTGGCCTGCGCGGTCGCCCAGGCCAGCGTCCGGTTGCTGCTCGAGCAGGACTGGCGCGGCACCGTCGCGCACGTGTCCGCCGAGCTGGCCCGCGGTCTCGCGCCGGCCCGCGACCTGCCGGGGGTGGCCGATGTACGGGTGCTCGGCGCGATCGGGGTGGTGGAGCTGCGCGAGCCCTGTGACCTGGCGGTACTGCAGCCCCGGCTGGTCGACGAGGGCGCCTGGGTCCGCCCGTTCGGCCGGCTGGTCTACACCATGCCGCCGTACATCAGCACCGACGACGACCTCGCCGCCGTCACCGGGGCGATCGTCCGGTCGCTGGCATGAGCCGCTGCTTCGGTGACGGCGACCCGCTCTACGAGCGGTATCACGACACCGAATGGGGCCGGCCGCGCACCGGCGAGCGGGAGCTCTACGAGAAGGTCTGCCTCGAGGGGTTCCAGGCCGGCCTGGCCTGGATCACCGTGCTGCGCAAGCGCGACGCGCTCCGCGAGGTCTTCCTCGGCTTCGAGCCGGACGCCGTCGCGGGCCTCGACGTCGGGCCGCTGCTGACCGACGCCCGGCTGATCCGCAGTCGGGCGAAGCTGCAGGCCTGCGTCACCAATGCCCGAGCCACGATCGCGCTGCGGACGGCCGGTGGGCTGCCGGCGCTCATCTGGTCCTACGCCGAGGATGCGCCCGCACCCACTGACTGGTCGCAGGTGCCGGCCTCGACCCCGGCCAGCGCCTCCCTCGCCAAGGCGCTCAAGCGGGCCGGGTTCAGCTTCGTCGGGCCGACCACGGTCTATTCGCTGCTGCAGGCCTGCGGGCCGATCAACGACCACCTCGCCGGCTGCCCCGTCCGGCCGGCGGTCGAGGCCGACCGCGCCGCCGTACGCCGCCCCGGTTCCTGAGCCCGGCCCCTCCTCGCGTCGGCGATCTTGACGATCTGGTCGCCTGGTACGGCGTGTCGCCGACCAGAACGTCAAGATCGGCCCCGGGTTGGGAGCTGACGGCCCGCCGCATGCGAGTGACAGCGGCCGTTGCGGGGCGCGCCCGCGGAACGCGAAGCACCGCAGCAGCGTGCGGTAGACACCTCCGGTGCCCACTCAGCCGCTCGAGGTCCGCACCGCTGACGACGCCGAGTTCGCCACGATCGCCGACCTCACCGCGACGACCTATCTCGCCGAGGGCTACGGGGATGAGAGCTACGAGTCGACGTTGCGCGACGTCGCCGGGCGGGCCCGTGCGGCCACCGTCCTCGTCGCGGTCATCGGCGGCGCGGTCGTCGGCTCCGTCGCCGTCGCGACAAAGGGTGGCGCGTACGCCGAGATGGCGGCTCCCGGCGAAGCGGTCATCCGGATGCTGGTGGTCGACCCGGCGGCGAGGGGCTCGGGCGCGGGGACAGCGCTCGTGCGGGCCTGCCTCGATGCGGCGCTGGCGGACGGCTGCGAGACAGTACGCCTGTCGACCCAGGCGACAATGACTGCTGCGCACCGCATCTACGAGCGGCTGGGGTTCGTCCGGACGCCCGACCGCGACTGGGAGCCGGTGCCAGGCCTACGGTTGCTCACC
>JAYSQK010000522.1:0-3029 GCA_043721555.1 Frankiales bacterium | reverse complement strand
AGCGGCGGGCCGTTGCCGGCCATCACCTCCGCGGCCCGTTGGGGTCCGTCCTGCAGGCGCTCGTAGAGCGCGCTGGCGCGGTCCGGTTCGGCGATCGCGAAGCCGGTGGCGCGCAGGGCTGCCGGTGCGGCGCTGCTGCCCTGGCTGGCGTTGCCCTCCAGGGCGAGCAGCCGCGGCACGGTCCGGAGGTACTGCTCGAGCTTGAGCGCCGACGCGTCCGGGTCGAGCTCGAGGACGGTGAACTGACTCTCGTCGCCCAGCCGCAGCATGCCGGCGCTCCAGCGACCGGAGCTGCTGACGGCGGTGAACACCTGGCCCGTCGTCGTGCACGAGGTCAGCGGCTGGGTCGCGACCGGGTTGGCCAGCCCGGGGACGAGGACCTGCGCCGAGATGGCGGACAGGCCGACGAGGTCGCCGACGTCCTCGACGACCAGATCGAGCACCAGGCCGAGCGCCCGGAGCAGCGGGGACACGTCGCCGAGCCGCCCGACCCGGCGGTGGAACTCCTGCGGGGGCACGACCGGCCGCGGCGGTGGCTGCTGGCCGGGCTTCGGCTCGGAGCGGTAGGGAAAGGCATCCTCGTCCCGCTGGTAGTAGCACCGGGCGGCGTGCACGTCCTGCAGCACCTGTGCCGCTGACCAGGCGCCGCCGGTGGCCCGACCGCGGACCGGGCCGGCGTTGTTGTGCTTGTCGAGGATCGCCGTCACCCCGGCCTCGAGCTTGCCATTCGGGCCGTCGTCGACGAGGCCCAGCAGGCGCTCGAGCGCGTTGTCGCGGGGCCGGCCGTGACCGCGCTGCGGTGTGTCCCCGTGCAGCAGCCAGTCCTTGCTGGGGTAGCCGAGGGCCCTGAGCAGGTCGTCGGTGAGCGACAGCTGGCTCGGTGCCGGCGCGACGACTGGGGAGGAGACCATCGCCTCCTCGTGCACCCGGCGGGCGTGCACGTCCATCTCGGCTGCCGGGAAGGTCTGCCACGGCATCGCGGTGGCGTCCTTGGTCTGCCATGGCTGGACCAGCAGCTCCGGTGGGAAGACCTTGCGCCACAGGCTCGGGTCGGTGCTGCCGACGAGGTGCGCTGCGATGACCTGGGCGGGCTGGCCGGGCCGGTGCCCGAACAGCGTGACCTCGGCGCCGGCCAGCTGCGCGGTCCAGTCCTTGACGTGCGGGAAGTCCCCCACCTGCCCGTCGCCACCGCCGTCGGGCAGGAGCCGGTGCCCGACGTACAGCGACACGTGGAACGTTGCTGCCGGGTCCGCGGAGTGCGGCAGGGCAGTCACCAGGAACGACTCGGTTGGCACGGTGACTCCTCAGTCGGCCGCGAAGGCGGCGCAGTAGGCATCCCAGGCTGGGGCGGTGCCGGCGGTCGGGTCGATGTCCAGCAGCGCGGCGTAGGTCGGGTCCCCGTTGGAGCCGGCCAGCTTGCGCTCGCAGCTCACCGAGACCGAGAACGAGACCAGGAAGACCTCGACCTCGATGTCGATCGAGGCGCGCCCGATCAGCTTGCCGGAGCCGAAGTCGTAGGTGAGGCTCAGCTCCAGGGTGATGGAGGCGGAGATGAGGCCGAGGACGTCGACCTCGCCGCGGATCCGGAAGTAGCCGGTCAGGCTGCCGCCCTGGCCCTCGAGCTTGAGGTAGACGCCGACCATGATCGAGACCGACCCGGAGGCGACCCCGAGGTCGATGGAGAGGCAGGCGCCGGCCTCCAGGGACATCTCCAGGACCACCAGGCCCTTGGGCGAGAGCGTCAGCCCGACGAACCCCCCGCCGCCGATCATCATCACGGTCAGCCGGAACGGCTTGTCCCTGGTGCAGAACGAGAAGCCCACCGTCAGCGCGTCGCCGAGGAACGGGACATCGACCCCCGCGTGCAGGCTGATGTTCTCCAGCGAGAAGACCCCGACCCCGACCGAGGGAAGGGCGAGGTCGAAGCCGGCCTGCAGACCGGAGGCGTCGACGTCGAGGTACGGCGGGTCGCTGAAGCCGTCGAACGGGATGAGCTCCTTGAGGGTGTTGACGAAGCCGAGCACCCCCTGGAACTGGATGCCCTCGAAGGAGACGTCGACGTCGGCCTTGCGCCCGGTTCCCGCCCGGAAGGCGAGCCGGTCGAACACCAGCGCCACCAGCGAGGTCTCGGGGAACAGGTTGAGGGCGAAGTCGGTGAGCTCGGCGGTGATGTCCACGCCGCTCTGCGCTCCGGCGGGATGCGCCTCGACGGTGAGCGCCAGGTGGCTCTGCGGCCTGCCGTCCTGCTGACCGACGAACAGCGCCCCTTGAGGCCCGCCTTTCGGCCAGTTCATCAGCGGGGTCTGCCAGGTGTAGGAGGCGCGCTGCGTGAGGCCTCCCTGGGTCAGGCCCTGGACGAAGCTCGACACCGCCGTGAACAGCGCACCCGCGTCCTTCAGCACGCCCTGGACCGCGTGCAACGGGCCCTCCACAGCAGCCCGGGTCGCGGTCGGCAGCGCTGCCGAGGCCAAGGCAGCAGTGAGCCCGTCGAGGGCCGCGATCAGGTCGGTGACGTGGCCGCTGATCGCCGCGGTGACATCGGCAGGTGAGCTGGGGACAGCCGGTTTCTGCAGATCGGTGACGGCCGCCACGACGGCATCGGCGGCGGCGCTCACCGCGGCTGTCTGCGGACCGAGGGCGGCAGCCGCAGCCTTGGCGGCGTCCTGCATCCCCTTCGTGGGGGCGCTTGTCGCGTCAGCGGCCAGTCGGGTGGCAGCCTGCGCCAGCCCGCGCTGCAAGGACTCCAGGTCCTGCAGCAGCGCGGCGATCTGGTCCAGGGCAGATGTCAGGAACTTCGGCGCGTCGCCCTTCGGGTCGAGTAGGTCGGTGAGGTCGAACAGCCCGAAGAGCTTGGGAATCAAGCCCTTCAGGGCGTCCTTGGCGTTGAAGCCGCTGGCGGTGTAGCCGGCCGGGTCGCCGACCGCGCCCTGCTTGCGGGTGACGGCCTGGATGCTGAGGTTGGGGGCGAGGAAGCCACCCGCGCGGTCCGAGCTCTGGCTGAAGTCGACCCCGACGGGGTTGGTGACTGA
>JAYSQK010000521.1:0-1933 GCA_043721555.1 Frankiales bacterium | reverse complement strand
ACCAGCACCTCGCGGGCCCGGCCGGGGTAGCCGCCGGGCAACTCGTCGGTGTCAATCCCCTGCCGGGCCTGCCGGCGCAGGTCCTGCAGCGCGTCGGCCAGCTCGGGCCGCCAGCGGGCGACATCGAGCGCGGTCAGGGCGCGGGCGGCCGCCACCACCCCGATCCGCAGGTCGTGCTCGGCCTCGTGCAGGAACGGCCCTGGGTCGGGCCCGGCCGCGGTAACGGCGTACGCGGTCCAGGTGACGGTCGTGACGGTGCCGTCGAACGGTGAACCGTGCGAGGTGACCACCGGCACCAGGCCGACGCCGTCGCCGTCGCCGCGGACGGCGAGCACCCCCTCCGAGGCGCCCATCGCGGCGGTGGTGAAGGCGCCTGGACCAGGCAGCCCGATCGGATCGCCGGGGGCTGGGAGGACGACCCGCAGGCGGGTCACGCCGTTCGCGCGTAGCCGGGCAACGGCTTGCTCGAGCGCGAGATCGTCGGTGCCGAGGCCGACGAAACGGTGGCTGTCGTCGTGCGCGCTGACCCGCTCGACGAGCTCGGGGAGGGCAGCGTCACCGGCCAGCCAGGCGGTGGTCCACGCGGCGAGCAGGGCGCTGCGCGGGGGCGCCGGGGCGTTGGCAGACATCGCCGTCGAGCCTAGACGTGATGGGATCAGGTGATGAGAGCCCTGAGCATCGTCCCCGGCCAGCTCGCGTCGGCGCAGGTCGAGGAGCGACCCGAGCCGGCCGTCGATGAGGGATCGGTCCTGGTCGAGGGCCTGCTGATGGGCGTCTGCGGCACCGATGTCGAGATCGCCAAGGACGGGTACGGCGTGCTGCCGCCCGGCGCGCAGCGGCTGGTGCTCGGCCACGAGTCGCTCGGTCGGGTCGTGTCTGCTCCGCGTGACAGCGGCTTCTCTGCAGGCGATCTCGTGGCGGGGGTGGTGCGGCGTCCGGACGGCTGCGCTGCCTGCGCGGACGACCAGTGGGACATGTGCCTGGACGGCGGCTATGTCGAGCGGGGGATCCGGGGCGCGGATGGGTACGGCGCGACGGCCTGGCGGGCCGATCCCCGGTTCCTCGTCCCGCTCGACCCGGGCCTGGGCGACCTCGGGGTCCTGCTCGAGCCGGCGTCGGTGGTCGCCAAGGCGTGGGAGCAGATCGAGCGGATCGGGGCCCGCGCCTACTGGGCTCCGCGGACCGTGCTGGTCACCGGCGCCGGACCGATCGGGCTGTTGGCGGCGCTGATCGGCATCCAGCGGGGGCTCGACGTGCACGTCCTGGACCTGCCGGTGGACGGGGTCAAGGCCCAGCTGGTGCGTGATCTCGGTGCGACCTATCACAGCGGTGGTGTGGCCGCCGCTGGGCTGCAGCCGGACGTGGTCCTTGAATGCACCGGCGTCGGGCAGCTCGTCTTCGACTGCCTGGAGCACACCCATCCCAACGCGGTGGTCGCCCTGTGCGGCATCTCGGCTGCCCGCGCGGAGGCCGAGACCCCGCTGACGCAGCTCAACCGTGATCTGGTGCTGCGCAACGAGGTCGTCTTCGGTACGGTCAACGCCGGCAAGCGGCACTACGGGCAGGCGGCTGCCGCCCTCGCGCAGGCCGACAACGCCTGGTTGGCACGCCTGCTCACCAAACGGGTGCCGCTCGCGAGTTGGTCCGACGCCCTCGTCCGCGGACCGGATGACGTCAAGGTGATCATCGACCTGCAGGGCTGATTGGCGGGGGTCGGCTTTTCGGCGTGGCTCTTCCCGGCGTTTCATCTGTGCTGACAGCTACCTCGGCGGCATGCCGAGGCCCTCGACGTCGGGGGCTTCGATGCGCGGTTGGTCAGAAGGGCGGTGGTTCGTCGCCGTCGGCTGGTGGCTGTTCTTGCTGCGGTAGTCGTGGTGGGCTGGGTGGTCGCAGGTTGCTGAGGTCGGCTGGGGTGTTGCGGCTGGGTCGGGTG
>JAYSQK010000520.1:0-3290 GCA_043721555.1 Frankiales bacterium | reverse complement strand
CACAGGTCGAGGTGCATCCGGTAGAGGGCGCTCGGTGGCGCGTCCAGCGCGAACCGCAGCAGCGTCTTGATCGGCGTGACATGACTGACGACAACGACTGTCTGCCCGCCGAAGTCGCGCAGCACCCGGTCGCGGGCCTGCCGCACGCGGGTCGCCGTGTCGTCGAAACTCTCGCCGTACGGCGGGGCGACGGCCGTGCTCGCCAGCCACGCGTCGAGCTCCCTCGGCCACCGGGCCTTCACCTCGGCGAAGGTCGAGCCTTCCCAGTCGCCGAAGTCGGTCTCGCGCAGACCGGGCTCGATGACGACCTCGACACCGAGCGCATCGGCTACCAGCAAGGCTGTCTCGCGGGCCCGGACCACCGGGCTCGACACGACCACGGTGGCGGCACTCCCGCCGAGCCGGGCAGCGGACGCCGCCGCCTGACCGCGACCGACCTCGGTGAGGGCCTGGTCACCCACGCCGGAGAAGCGCTTGTCGACCGACAGGACCGTCTGGCCGTGCCGGAGCAGCAGGGTGGTGGTGGGCGGCGCGGGCGAGTCCTGCCAGCCCGACAGCCGGTTGGGCGCCCGCGGGGCAGGAGCCGCCGCGGCCAGCCAGGTGTCGGCGGCGTCGGCCGGGCCGGTGTCGCCGCCGGCCCGCCACACCTCGCCACGACCGGCGGCGTCCATCGCTTCGTTGGCGAGGCGGTCGGCATGGGAGTTCTGCTCGCGGGGAATCCAGGTGAACCGCACCCGGGGCAGCCGCGCGACCAGCGCAGCGGCTTCTTTCGCGAGCGGCTTCATGTCCGGGTGCTTGACCTGCCAGCGACCGCTCATCTGCTCGACGACGAGCTTGGAGTCCATCCGGACCTCGACCTCGCCGACATCGCCGAGCTCGAGCGCCGCGGTCAGCCCGGCAATCAACCCGCGGTATTCCGCGACATTGTTGGTGACCCGGCCGAGGCCGGCAGCCCGCTCGGCGAGCACCGACCCGTCCAGGGCGTCGAGGACGACCGCGCCGTAGCCGGCCGGCCCGGGGTTGCCGCGCGAGCCGCCGTCGGCCTCGACCTGGACCCGGCGCCCGCTCACAGCCCGGACTCGGCCGTGCGCACCAGGATCCGGTCGCACTCGTGCCGCAGCACCTCATCGACCGGAGCGGCTCGGTAGTCGGCTTTCTCGTTGTTCATCAGGTCGAGTCGGCAGCCACCGCAGCGGCCGCGCTCGATCGGCGCGGCACCGATCCCACCCTCGGCGGCGCGGATCTTGTCGTAGAGCGCCAGCAGGTCGGCCGGGATCTCGGTCGCCATCTCGGCGCGCTCGGCCGTGGTGCGGGTGAGCTCGGCGTCGATGTCGGCCCAGCTGTCGTCCCGGCGTACGACGGCGGTGTCGCGGGCCGCGGTGTGCGCGGTGCGGTCACTGAGCAGTTGATCCAGGACGCCCTGGGCGGTCTCGGCCCGCTCCATCACCTCGAGCTCGGCGTCCTCCAGGTCGGCTTGTCGGCGGGTCAGTGTCTGCACCTCGTGTTGCAGCTCCTCGAGTTGCTTGCTGTTGGTGATCGCCCCCGAGCTCATCCGGTCCTCGTCACGGGTCTTACGGGCCCGCACCGAATCGATGTCGTCCTCGAACTTCTTCTGCTCGCGGGCCAGGTCGCTGACCGTCGTCTCGGCCTGCACGACGTCGTCGCGGCTCGCGGCGACAAGCCCTTCCAGCCGGGTGATCTCGGCTAATTCTGGGAGGGTGCGGCGCCGGTGCGCGAGCCGGTTGAGGGCACTGTCGAGCGCCTGCAGGTCGAGCAGGCGGAGTTGGACGAAGGGGTCTGCCTTCACAGGCGGGGGCTCCTCGAAGCGGTGGTCCACGGGTCGGTGCACAGCGTCGACACGACGGTCTCGACATCGACCAGCCTAGTGAGGCGGGCGGCAGCCGAAGCCAGCCACGGCCACTCAGTCGCCCAGTGGGCTGCATCGAGCAGCGCGAGACCCTCCGGCGCCTCGGACGCGGGATGGTGCCGCAGATCGGCGGTCAGGTAGGCGTCGGCGCCGGCTGCCTGTGCCAGCAGCGAATCGCCGGAGCCGCCGCAGACCGCCAGCCGGCGGATGATCTTTGCGCGGTCGCCGCTCCCCCGCACCCCCCACGCCGTCGGCGGGAGGACCTTCGCGGCGGTGGCGACGAGCTCGCCCAGGGTGGTCGGCGACGGCAGCAGGCCGACCCGCCCGAGCCCGAGATCGCCTGGCAGCGGCGCCCGCTGCAGCACGTCGTACGCCGGGACTTCGTACGGGTGTGCGGCGTGCAGCGCTGCGAGGACGGGCCCACGGCGGGCGGTGGGCACGACGAGCTCGAGGCGGGCCTCGGCGACGTGTTCGGTCCGCCCGACCTCCCCGACCGCGGGGTGCGCGCCTGGCAGCGGTCGGAAGGTGCCGGTGCCCGAGCTCGACCAGGTGCACCGGTCGTAGTCGCCGAGCGAACCGGCGCCCGCGGCTGTCAGGGCGTCGCGCACCCGGTCGAGGGCGCCTGGCGGCACAAAGATCACGAGCTTGTCGAGCGCCGGCTGGGGCAGCGGCTGCAGCGGCCCGGTCTCGCAAAGATCAAACAGCGCGGCCAGCGCGTCGCTCACGCCCGGCCGGGCGACATCGGCGTTGGTGTGCGCGACGAACAACCCACAACCGCCGCGCACGAGGGCGTGCACGGCCCGGCCTTTGGGCGTGGTCGCCGCCATCGTGGTCGTGCCCTGCAGCCACAGCGGGTGGTGCGTCAGCAGCAGCTGACAGCCGCGGTCCAGGGCTTCGCGGACGACCGCCTCGACCGGGTCGACGGCGAGCAGCACCCGCTCGACCGGCGCGTTCGGATCGCCGCAGACGAGGCCCACGGCGTCCCACGGCTCGGCGTGCTCCGGTGGGTAGAGCGCGTCGAGCGCCGCCGTCACGTCGGCCAGGCGGGCGGTCACGCAGCCGAGGCTAGCGCCGCGGCCGGCGCCCTCAGGGCTGGACGGACTGCGGGAAGGTGAACAGCCCGCCCGGGTCGTAGCGTCGCTTGACAGCGCGCAGCCGGGCGAGATTGGCGCCCCAGTAGGCCGTCCCGGAGTCAGCGATCGCCGGGTCGGCGTAGTTGACGTAGGCCGACGAGCCGGTCCAGCGGCGCAGGGCCGAACGCTGCCCCCGCACGAAGGCGTCGAACGGCGCGGGGGCCCGCGAACCGTCCCAGGTCGCGGTGTACTGCGCCGTCGCGAGCGCGCGGCGGTGCACGAACGCGGTGTCCCCCGGCGCGATCGCAGCGACCGCGCCACCGAGCGCGTCGAACGAGACGCCGCCCTCG
>JAYSQK010000519.1:0-1862 GCA_043721555.1 Frankiales bacterium | reverse complement strand
CCGGTTCGCCCAGGCGGTGCGCACCGACCGCCACCAGCTGCGTGCCTCGGCGTACATCGGGGGCTTCCAGCTGCCGAAAGCGCCCGAGGCCCGGCTGGTTGACGGCGACCTGGTCGGGCGACTGCTGCGCCGCTGGGGTGGGCC
Organism: Frankiales bacterium; assembly: GCA_043721555.1. GTDB lineage: Bacteria > Actinomycetota > Actinomycetes > Mycobacteriales > SCTD01 > JAYSQK01. The sequence continues at coordinate 1,718 of JAYSQK010000519.1, read as the reverse complement.
GGGTTTCCCCGACGCCGAGACCGAGCTGCGCTGCACCGAGGCCATGCGGGTGCCGGGGGCGGCGCACAGCGCGCTGGAGTACTACCGGTGGGCGGTGCGCTCGTTGCTGCGGCCGAGTGGGGCGACCTACCGCCGGCAGATGGCGGCCGGCGTCGGCATGCCGGTCCTGCAGCTGCACGGGGCGCTCGACACCTGCATGCTGCCGACCACCGCACACGGCTCGGGGGCGTACGCGCACGGTGGCTACGAGCTGCAGGTGCTCGACGGGGTGGGGCACTTCGTGCACCAGGAGGCGGCTGACCTCGTCAGTGAGCTGCTGGTGTCACATGCGCGCGCGTGACGCCCTCGGCCGGCCGGTTCCCGATGGCGACCCGAGCGCGGTGGAGCAGGTCGGTGAGCAGGCCCTGCCCGCCGGCCAGGCGCTCGCGCTCGCGCAGCGGTTGCTGGACGCCGGTCGGGCCTTCTCGGCCCATGAGGTGCTGGAGGCATCCTGGAAGGCCGCACCGGCCGGCGAACGCCCCTGCTGGCAGGGGCTCGCCCAGGTCTGCGTCGGGGTGACCCACCTGCAGCGCGGCAATCTCGTGGGGGCCGCGCGGTTGCTCCGGCGCGGGGCGGCGACCGCTCCGGTCGACGTCGCCGCGCAGGCGCTCGCCCTCGCCGAGCAGGTGGAGGGCGGCCGGACCGACGCGCCCGTCCTCAGGCTGCCAGCGTCGATTCGGGCGTGAGGGTCAATCGCAGGCCTGGGTGCTGACCTTGTCCGTCGCGAGCCGCCCGGCCCGCGCATCCGGTGCGACCTCCTTGGCCGTCAGCGCGTAACCGGTTTGCGGGTCGTCGGCGGCTGCGGCGAACACGACCCCGTAGACCGCGCCGCGCGGGTCCAGGAGCGGGCCACCGGAGTTGCCCGGCCGGACCCGTGAGCGCAGTGCGTAGATCTCGCGGACGACGGTGCGCTGCTGGTAGATGTCCGGGCCCTTGGCACGCTGCAGACCGCGGACCCGCGCGGCGTCGGCGCGAAATGGTCCGTCTTGCGGATAGCCGGCCACCACGGCGCTGTCGCCGGTCGCTGCCTGTCCTGCGAAGACCAGCGGCGTCAGGGCGAGGCCCGGGACGTCGAGCACGGCGATGTCGCGCTCCGGGTCGTAGACGACCACCGTGGCCGGCAGGCTCCGGCCGGCCACCTGCACGCTGGGCCGGCTGACGCCGGCCACGACGTGGGCGTTGGTCATCACCCGCTCCGGGGCGTAGACGAACCCGGAGCCCTCGATCCGGCGCGAGCACGACGGCGCGACGCCGGTCACCTTCAGGATGCGGTCCCGGGCGACGAGCACGGCCCGGCTGGTCGCGACCCGGGCGTCCGGCGGCTCGACCGGACGGACCTGGGTGGGTGCGAGGCCGCCGAACACCTCCGGAAAGCCCCGGTCGTCGATGAGGCGGCGAAAGCCCGCGAAGAACGACTTCGCCCCGCCGGGAACGAGCCCGTTGACGGTAGTCAGCACCTGCGAACGCCGGACCTGCGAGGCCAGCGTCACAAACGGCGAGGAGGCCACTGCGGTCCCCACCAGCCAGGCGATGAGCAGCAGGCTGACGACGCTCACCGCCGACCCGGCGAGGGCGTCGACCAGTCGGGCCGGCCGCCAGGTGAGCCGGTTGCGGACCGCCGAGCCGAGCAGGGTCGCCAGCACCTGGCCGAGGCTGGCGGCCAGGAAGACGAAGGCCAC
>JAYSQK010000518.1:0-1936 GCA_043721555.1 Frankiales bacterium | reverse complement strand
CTGGCCGCCGCGGTGGCCTCGTTGCTCCTCGTCACCATCGTCAAATGGCCGGTGGTGGCCCACCTCGGGTCCCGCCTGCCGGTCGATCTCGGCGACCCGCTGCTGCAGACCTGGCAACTGGCCTGGGGGCCGCACGCGCTGCTGCACCAGCTGACCCACCCGTTCGACGCCAACGCTTTCTGGCCGCTGCACCGCAGCCTGGCCTTCTCGGATTCCCTGCTGGGGCTGGCCCCATTCGGAGTGTTGTTCGGCGCCGGGCCGGCAGCAGCCGTAGCCCGCTACGACGCCGTCTACCTGCTGAGCTACGCGGCCGCGACAACGGCGGCCTACTGCCTGGCCCGCCAGCTCCGAGCGAGCCGCGGTGCGGCTGCCGTCGCCGGCGTCGCCTTCGCATACGCCCCATGGCATCTCGCCCAGGAGGGGCACCTGCAGATCCTGCTGACCGCGGGCCTGCCGGCCTCGTTCGCGCTGCTCGCCCGCGGGCACGGAATCGGCGGCCCGGTCCGGCCTCGGCTCGTGGTGGCCGGCTGGGCGGTCGCCGCGTGGCAGGTCAGCCTCGGCTTCGGTCTCGGGCTCCAGCTGACCTACGCCCTCGGCGCGCTCACCGTGCTGGTAGCGGCCCGGCACGTCGTACGCCGTAGCCGGGGTCGGACCGGGCCGGCTCCGCGAGCCCTGCTGGGGGCCGAGATCGTGGGGCTGGTGGGCTTCCTGGCGACCGCGGTGGCCTTCGGTCGGCCCTATCTGCAGGTGGTGGCCGAGCACCCAGAGGCCCGTCGCCGGCTGTCCGAGGTGGCGCTCTACTCCCCGCCGGCGCACGCATTCGCGACGACGGCGGCGAACAACTGGCTGTGGGGCGACGCCCAGGCGGGGTTGCGGTCGTCGCTCGCCTCGCAGTCCGAGGGCGACCTCGCGGTCGGCGGGATGTTGCTCCTGCTGGCGGTCCTCGGCCTCGTCTGGGGCAGCTGGTCCAGAGCGGCCAGGTGGTCACTCGCCGGCGCCGCAGTGAGTGTCGCTGCCTTCGCCATGGGCACCCAGCTCGCCGGCGGGCGCTTCACCTATCTGCTGCTCTTCGACCACGCACCCGGCTGGCAGGGGGTGCGGACCCCTGGTCGCCTGGTCGTCCTGGTGACCCTCGCTCTGGCCCTGCTCGCCGCCACCGGCATCGACGGTGCGCTCCGCCGGTCGCCTCGGCTCCTGCGCCGGACGGTGCCCGTTCTGCTGATGACAGCGGTGCTGCTCGAGGGGCTCGGCTCGACCGCCACCCCGACCGTGCCGCAGATCCCGGCCGGGGTCGCCGATGCGCCGGGTCCGGTGCTCGTCCTGCCGAGCGATGAATTCCACGACTCGTGGGCGATGTGGTTCTCCACCGACGGTTTCGGCCCGCTGGTCAACGGGGCCAGCGGGTTCGTCCCCGTCGGCCTGGCGGCGCTGCGCCGGGACGTCGCGGGTTTCCCGGACGCCGCGTCGGTCGAGCTGCTCCGCGGCCGCGGGATCCGCCGCGTCGTGCTTGTCCCGGCGTACGCCAAGCATTCGCCGTGGCAGGACGCCGCCGTCAAGGCAGTGGCAGGGCTGCCTCTGGTTCGGCGGCAGGAGCGCGGCTCGGTGGTGTTCGACCTGCAGCCGGGCGGCTGAGCAGCACCGCGATCGCCAGCAGCAGCACGACCGAAGGGTTCCGCACCAACTCGTGCGGATAGCCCAACGTGAGGTAGCTCAGCGACGCCAGCACAACGACCATCCCAAGCAGGACCCCGTCGAGCAGGGTGCGCATCCGCAGCGCGGTCACCGACGCCGCGAGCAGCACCGCGGCGACGGCGATCAGGATCGGTGCGACGATCGCGCCGATCTGCGACTGGTCGGCGCTGCCGAGCGAGAATGTATGGGCAAAGGCGAACGTGTCGAACCAGCCCTGCACCGGGATCGCCACGTTGCCGGGCCG
>JAYSQK010000517.1:0-3142 GCA_043721555.1 Frankiales bacterium | reverse complement strand
CGACTCCTGTCGGCCGACGCGGTGCTGGCGGACCGCCGGCTCGCCGCGTTGAGGCCGCTGGTCACCGGCCGGCTGCTCGACGTCCCCGATCCCCGACTGGTCGTCCTGCAGCCCACGTCAGCACTGTTCCGGGCGGTCTGGATCCGGGTCGTCGACCCACCCTGAGCCCGCCTGGACCTCCCCTGATAGCCCGCCGAGCGGCCCTTGAGGCGGCTCGTGCTGGATTGCGCCGGGAAACGCCGGGCGAGTCGCGGCCCAATCCAGCACAAGCGTGCCCGCCGGACACAAGCCAGCCCGCCCCCGACCCAGGCAGGCCCGCCCGCCCTCCGGGAGATCTGCCTACCGAAGGCCGATCGGCTCACTCAGCCCCCGCCGGGCGGCTCGTGCTGGATCACGCCGGGAAACGCCGGGCGAGTCGCGGCCCGATCCAGCACCAGCCGACCAACCCGGCCGGCACCCGCCGAACCTGCCTGCCCCGCCCGGTACAACCCGCCGGCCCCTGCCCACGGCCCCCGGGAGGGTCGCCTGACTACCTGCCGATCGCGCCAAGCTTGCCGGCCATGCCACCCGCGGCCCGCAACGCGACACCGGGCTCGAAGGAGCTCCCCGCGTCGTACCGTCCCTGCGACGCCCGGACCTCCTCGATCGCCCCGAGCAGCAGCTCGGCCGCAGGCACCGTCGAGGGCCAGAGGTAGAGCGACATCGACCCCGGAATGGTGTTGACCTCGTTCACATACAGGACGTCGTCGACGAGCAGGAAATCCAGCCGCGCGAGCCCGCGCAGGCCGGTGACCTCGACGACCGCAGCCGTCAGCCGCTCCGCTTCGGCCGTCACCGAGTCCGGCACCTGCGCCGGCAGCTCCCGCGGCGCGGCCACGAGACCGTCTGTCTGCAGGTACTTCTGCGCGTAGGAGTAGATGCCCTCACCCACGGTCGGGGCGAGCGGCTTCTCCAGCAATGAGGTCTGCAGCGACGGGTGGGTGCGGAACGCCAGGTTGAGGTCGACCGCCCCCTTGCTGTAGGGCTCGAGCACGGCGCCGGCCCGCAGCTGGAGTTGAGACCGACCCAGCGCCGCCGCCGTCTCGAAGTCCTCGACGATCTCGATCCCGATCGAGCTCCCACCGAAGCGCGGCTTGACGATGTATGGCCCGGCGAACGGCGGCGGCGTGGACGTCAGCGCCACCCGCGGCAGCGACGAGATGCCGGCTGCTTGCAGCACCGCGCCGAAGGCGAGTTTGTCCATGCCGAGGGCGGCCAGCGGCGCCGGCCCGCCGGTCAGCGGGATGCCCAGCAGCTCGAAGACGGCGTTCAGGCCGCCGTTCTCACCCGGGCCGCCGTGGCAGCAGTTCAGCGCCGCGGAGAGCTCGAGCGGTTTCGGGCCGCCGAGCCCCTTCTTGACGCCGAACCCGGTGCGCAGGTCCAGCATGAGCTTCGTGCTGGCCTTCGGCGCACCGTCGAGATAGTCCCTGGCCTCGAGCTTGGCGGGGCACAGCACCCACTCGCCGGTGCGCGTCCAATAGATCGGCAGCACGTCCTGGCCGGCGTCGCGCAGGACCCGCTCGCACAGCAGACCGGTCAGGATCGAGATGTCGTGCTCGGGCGAGGGACCGCCGAACACGACGGCGACGTCAGCCACAGGAACACCTCACGGGTAGTGATCGGGAAGGTCGTTTTCGAACAGTACGACGTCTCCGGCGCGCGTCTTGGTCGCCAGCAGCGCCACCGCCTGCTCGCGGGTAGGGGTCGTGAGGACCTCCGTGGCCGCGCCGAACGCGCCCCGTTTCAACGCGCTCGCGTTGGTCCGCCCGACCACCACGAGGGTCGCGATCCCCGCCTCGGCGGCCTCCCGGGCGAGGGTCTCGTTGCGCTCGCCCTGCACCGCGCCGAGCTCAACCATGCCGGGCGTGACGACGTGCACCCGGCCGCCTTGACCGGCCCCGAGCGCGACGGCCCGGCGTACGGCCTCGCGGGCGCCGTCGGGGTTGGAGTTGTAGGTGTCGTCGAGGATCCAGCTGCCACCGGGCTGGGCGATCGGCTCGAGCCGGTGGGCGACGGTCGGCAGGGTGTCCAGACGCCCTGCGAGCCCAGCGATGTCGTCGCCGAGGGCGAGGGCCGCCCCGACGGCGCAGGCGGCGTTGCTCGGGTGCACCGCCGCGGGCAGGGTGACCGCGGCGACGACGGTGCCGCGCACGGTGAGCGTTCCGCCGGCCAGGCAGACATCCGCCCCCACGTCCCGGGTCGAGCAGCGCACCACCTGCTGGCCGCGCGCGGCACACCGGTCGGCGAGCGTGCGGAGCAGCGGGTCGTCGTTGTTGACCACGACAACCCTTGCCTTCTCGGTGATCTCGGACTTGGCCGCGAGGACGCCCTGCTTGTCGCGCATGCGCTCGAGGTGCATCTCGCCGATCGCGGTCAGCACCGCGATGTCGGGCGGGAACAGCTCGCACAACCGGGCGATCTCGCCCGGTCCGTAGGTGCCCATCTCGGCGATGAACACCTCCGTGCCGGGCACCAGGTGCTCGTTGACCGCCCGGGACAGCCCCAGCTCGTTGTTGAAGCTGGCCGGGCTCGCCAGCACCGATCGGGTCTGGCCGAGCAGGTGTGCGAGGTAGGCCTTGGTGGTCGTCTTGCCGTAGGAGCCGGTGATCGCGACGACGGTCGGGCGCACCCGCTGCATCCGCTCGCGGGCCTGCACCAGGTACTTCGCCGACAACCGGCGCTCCAGCGGCGCCGTGATCGTGAGCGCCAGGTCGACCAGGAACGGCAGCGCGACCACGGCCGCCACAGCGAGCGAGGCGCTGCCCAGCGTGGCAGACAGCAGCACGAGCAGCGCGGTGACGGCGCCGAGCCGGCGCACCCGCGGGGTCCAGGCGAGGCGCGAGGTGCGCCCGCGGTAGGGCAAGCCGACCGGCACGACCACCCCGAGCAGGGCCGCGGGCACGAGCAGGATCGGCACGACCAGGCCGAGCAGGAACAGCGCGAACATCCCCAGGGCGAGGCCGAACGACCGGGGCGACCGCGAGCCCCACAAGGCCCAGGCCCAGGCCGCCCGGCGCGGGAGGTAGTGCTCGCGCTGGGCGACCCGCAGCCAGCGCGGCAGGGCAACGCTAGCGAGCACGACCGACAGCACCCGCAGGGTGAT
>JAYSQK010000516.1:0-1749 GCA_043721555.1 Frankiales bacterium | reverse complement strand
CATCCGCTCCGTTCCCGACGCCCGCCGCTACCTTCGTATGCGGTCGATGTAGGGACTGGTCAGCGTGCATGAGATGAGCTACTGCGACGGTGTTCTCGTGGCTGTCGAGCGCCGCGCAGCCGGCCGTCCGGTGGCCCGGATCGGCGTACGCATCGGTGTCATCCACCGCGTCGTCGCCGAGGCCTTTGAGCAGTCCTTCCAGATCGCCGCCGTCGGCGGCCCGGCCGAGGGCGCGACCACGGACCTGATAGTCCTGCCGGTGCACGGCCACTGCATGGACTGCCGGGTCGACTTCCACGCCACCGACCCTGCCCCGGCGTGTCCAAGCTGCGGCTCGCTGGAAGTCGCCGTGGAGGGCGGCGACGAAGTCGTCCTGGAGTGGCTGGAGTACGTCGATACGGGGGCGGCCGACCGCTCCGGTGAGCCCATCCCGCCGCACGCCCACGTCAGGAGCTGAGCGCCGTGTGCCTCGCCATCCCCGGTCAGGTCGTCGAGTTCCTGGCCGGCAACAACGACCAGCTCGCCCTCGTCGACGTCGTGGGCGTCAAGCGGAAGATCAACATCGGCCTGATGGAGGACGAGGACCTGCAGGTAGGTGACTACGTGCTCATCCACGTCGGCTTCGCCATGTCGAAGGTGGATGAGAAGGAGGCCGCTGAAGCCTTGTCGATGCTGGAGCTGATGGGCCAGGCCTTCACCGACGAGCTACAGGCCGTTACCGAGTCGAGCATCGAATGACGGCCGCCGGGCGCTGCAGCAGCGAACCGGGCTGCATCACCTGCGGCGATGTTGCCGTCGTACTGACCATTGCGACGGTCAGTGGTGCCGACGCGCTGTGCTTCGACGACCAGGGGCGCCAGGAGCTGGTGGCGACCGAGTTGGTGGGCGACGTCGTCCCCGGTCAGCGGTTGCTCGTCCACGCAGGGGTAGCCATCGAGCGAATGCGCGCCGAGGCGCCCGCCGGAATGGGAGGGTGACGATGCGCTTCGTCGACGAGTTCAGGGACCCCGAGTTGGCCCAGGTCCTGGGTCGCGAAATCACTGGGCTGTGCGAACCGGGCCGGCACTACAAAATCATGGAGGTGTGCGGGGGGCACACTCACACCATCTACCGATACGGCGTCCAGGACCACCTGCCGGACAACATTGAGCTGGTGCACGGGCCGGGCTGCCCGGTCTGCGTCATCCCGATGGGACGCGTCGACGACGGCATCGCCATCGCCGAGCGGGACGGCGTCATCCTGACCTGCTTCGGCGACATGATGCGGGTGCCGGGTGGCCGTGGCTCCTTCCTTGAGGCAAACGCCCGGGGCGCCGACATCCGGATGGTCTATTCGCCGCTGGACGCGCTGCGCATCGCCCGCCAGCACCCCGACCGGCAGGTGGTCTTCTACGCCATCGGTTTCGAGACGACCGCGCCGTCGACCGCGCTGACGGTCCTGCGGGCCGCGCAGGAGGGAATCGAGAATTTCTCGGTCTTCTGCAACCACGTCACGATCATTCCGGCGATCAAGGCGATCCTGGACTCGCCGGACCTCCGTCTCGATGCCTTCATCGGGCCGGGTCACGTGTCCACCGTCATCGGCTGCCGGCCCTACGAATGGATTCCGCGGGACTTCGGCATGCCGCTGGTCTGTGCGGGATTCGAACCACTGGACCTGCTGCAGTCCGTCTACATGATTATCAAGCAATTCGCGGAAGGGCGCGCGGAGGTCGAGAACCAATACGGCCGGGTCGTGCAGTACGACGG
>JAYSQK010000515.1:0-2309 GCA_043721555.1 Frankiales bacterium | reverse complement strand
ACCGCATCGACCTCGCGCATCCGGTAGCCGCGCAGCACCATCGCGAACCGGACCTCGCCGACGTCGGCCGGCTGGAGCGGGCCGGTCGGCAGGCGCAGGTCAGGAGCGTCCCGATGGGCCTCGCGCAGGATCGGCCCCTCGCGGGTGGCGACCACCGCCGCGCCGAACAGCACCGCGAGCACGGCCAGCACTTCGAGCACGGTCAGCACCGGCCGAATGCTGTCACGTCGAGCCGACGGTCAAGCCACCTAGGGCACGGTGTCGACGTCGGCCTCGAGCTCCTCGGCCGCGGTCGGGATGATGAGGGTGGGTCGCCGCAGGCCGCGCTCGATCAGTTCGAAGGCCTCGGTGACCGACCCGGCCCACTGCAGCGAGACGACCGCCTCCGGCCGGACGAAGCCGCGCTCCACCATCAACTCGATCTGGGCCCGCAGCGGCGCGTACAAACCGTGATGGTCGAGCGCGACGACCGGCTTGACGTGCAAGCCGAGGGACTTTGCGACCCACACCTCGGTGAGCTCCTCCAGCGTCCCGACGCCGCCCGGCAACGCCAGGAACGCATCCGCCCGGCTGTCCATCAGCCCCTTCCTGGTCCGCATGTCGTCGACCACGATGAGCTCGTCGGCGTCGAGATCACCTACCTCGAGCTGCAGGAGCGCCTCCGGGATCACGCCGACCGTGCGGGCGCCACCGGCCCGGGCGGCGCGGGCGACCGCACCCATCATCGACAGGTCCCCGCCGCCGCTCACGAGGGAGTGGCCGCGGTTGGCGAGCTCGGTGCCGACGTCGCGCGCCAGTTCGACGTACGTCGGGTCGATCCGGGTGCTGGAGGCGCAGAAGACACAGACCGCGGCCATCAGGAATCATCGGCGCTGCGGTCGTCGCCGCGGCGCTCGTGCGCGGCCTGGATGCGGGCGACGGCCTCGTCGACGGAATCGGTCACGAACAACAGGTCGAGGTCGCCGGCGGAGACGTAGCCGTGGGCGAGCAGCGAGCCGCGGACCCAGTCCAGCAGCGGGGACCAGAACTGCACGCCCATGAGGACGACCGGGAACTGGTTGACCTTGTGCGTCTGCACCAGCGTCAGGGACTCGAACAGCTCATCGAGGGTGCCGAAGCCGCCGGGCAGGATGACGAACGCCTGGGCGTACTTCACGAACATCGTCTTGCGGGCGAAGAAGTAGCGGAAGTTCAGGCCGAGATCGACCCAGTCGTTGAGGTGTTGCTCGAAGGGCAACTCGATCCCGAGACCGACCGACAGACCGCCGGCCTCCTGCGCGCCGCGATTGACCGCTTCCATCGTGCCGGGCCCGCCGCCGGTGATCACTGCCCAGCCGGCTTCGGCGAGACATCCCCCCAGGGCGTAGCCCATCGCATACTCCGGCGTGTCCGGTCGGGTCCTGGCCGAACCGAACACCGACACCGATCGGGGCAGCTCTGCGAGCAAGCCGAAGCCCTCGACGAACTCCGACTGGATCCGGAGCACCCGCCACGGGTCGGTGTGCACCCAGTCGGTGGGCCCGCGGTTGTCGAGCAGCCGCTGGTCGGTGGTGCTTCGGGAGACCTGGCCGCGGCGCATCGTGACCGGCCCGCGCTGCTTCTCCGGCGTGCGGCCCGGCTCCTGCGCGCTCGGCAGGCGGTCGGGGTCAACGGGCTGCGGCATGGCGGAGAACCTAGCCGCCGCAGCCCGCCGGACCGGGCTCTTAGCCTTTCGCGAACGCCTCGACGATCGCCTTGCCGAACGCCGGCAGGTCGTCGGGGTTGCGGCTCGTCACGAGCGTGAACCCGTTGGCCGGGCAGACAAAGACCTCCTCGTCGACCCAGTTGCCACCGGCGTTGCGGATGTCGGTCTGCAGGCTCGGCCAGCTCGTCAGGGTCTTGCCCGCCACGACCCCGGCCTCGATCAGGGTCCAGGGTGCGTGACAGATGGCTGCCACCGGCTTGCCGGCGTCGACGAAGGCCTTGGCGAACGCGACCGCCGCCGGCTGGGTGCGCAGGAAGTCGGGGTTCGCGACGCCACCGGGCAGCACCAGCGCGTCGTACGACGCGGGGTCGGCCTCGGCGACGACCGCATCGACGCCGAAGGTGTCGCCCTTGTCGAGGTGGTTGTAGGCCTGCACCTCACCCTGCTCGGTCGAGATCAGCTGCGGGGTGCCACCGGCCTCCTGGACGGCTTTCCACGGCTCGGTCAGCTCGAGTTGCTCGATGCCCTCGGGGGCGACGAGGAAGGCGACGGTCGTTCCGGACAGGGGCTGGGTCACAGGGACCTCCATGGGACGGGACGCGGACAGCGCCGCCCTACCCGCTTT
>JAYSQK010000514.1:0-4001 GCA_043721555.1 Frankiales bacterium | reverse complement strand
GCGAGATCAAACGCTGCCTGGCTCGCTACGTCGCACGCGACCTCTACCGCCTACTTGAAAGTGGGGCCGCAGCTGCTTGACAAAGCATAGGAGCGTCGCGTGCCGCTGGCCATGGCTGGAACGAGCGGATCGCGCCAGATGAGGAAGTTCGACACGGCTGGTGGCGGGTGCTTCGTCATCGCCACCACAAAGCGAGGGCGAAGCCCCAAAACGGCAAGGGCCTCCTCCCGAAGGGCGCCCGCCGACGTGGTGGGGCGTGTTGTCGGGTACCCGCCCGTTGAAGGCTGCGATTAGGGCAGTCTGGTGACCAACGTTGAACGTGTCCGCCGGCTATCCGGCGACCGACGCGCCAACGTTGTCGGCGTCGGGGAGGAAAGGGCGAACCGCATGGGATGTCACTTCAGGGCCTGGTCCGCCGCGGTGGTGTTCTTCGCGCTGGTTGGAGTGCTGGCCGGGTGCGTTTCGGGCAGCGCACCCTTGGGGAAGCCTTCCGGGCCTGTCACCTCCACCCAGCCAGCAACATCAACGCCAACGCCAACGCCAACGTCTGTGGCTCAGAACTGCAGTGCCGCTCAGATGCTCCTTACCGCGGAGTGGGAGCCGGGAGCCGTTGCGTACGGAACAGACCCGGCGCACAGACATTCCGGCGGGGACCTGATCGGGCGAATCACCGCCGTCAACCAGGGCCCGACCTGCGTGATGTCTGGGCGCCCCGTCATCGGCATGGTGTCGTCCACGGGTGTGGTGCTGAACGTGCGCAGCGTCGCCGACCGTGGGTGTCGGCTTTCATGCAACGCCCCGGCGCACCTGTTCCTGCGGGTGGGCGCAGTGTCGGTGGCCGGGATGCAATGGGAGCCGTCCTACTGTGGGGCCGACCCCGGAAGTGATGTTCGCCTGCGGGTGACGCTGCCCGGCGGCACGGTAACCACCATCGCGGTCCGTAACCTCGGAGGGGCAGGCAAGGCAATCCATGCGCCTTCCTGCACACCAGCCCTGGCGGAGACTCGCCTCTTCGTGGAGCGTTTCGCTGGCCAACAGTGACACAACTGGTCGACCCTTTCCGAGGGCACTTCTGCGATCCCGCCCGCTCCTCGAAGTCCGAGGATGCTGAGGCCAATCAGCCAGGGTTCCTTGCGATCTGCCTGCCCCGTGTGAAGGAATCCCGATAGTCGATCGGCTATCGGCGGTGGCGTTCTCTCACCGCGCAGTCATGATGAGCGTGTGCCTGTCCTACTGCGACGCCTTGATGGCGCTGATCTCGATGTGCTGTTCGCCTGGGAGCGCGATCCGCGGGCGGTACAGATAGCGGCCTTCACGCGCGCAGATCCGTCGGACCGAGCTGCATTTGATGCTCACTACCAGCGCATCCTGAACGACCCGACCGTGACTTTGTGCGCGGTCGACGACGACAACGGCCTGGTTGGAACGGTTGCAAGCTTCATGATGGAGGGTGCCCGTGAGGTCTCCTACTGGATAGACCCCGCGCGGTGGGGCGAAGGACTTGCCTCTTCCGCGCTGGGTGAGTTCTTGCGTGTGGAGGCGACCAGGCCGCTGCTCGCCCGCGTTGCCCAACACAACATCGGCTCGGCGAAGGTTCTCACGCGCAACGGATTCGTGCAGATCGGTGCCGAGACGTCATTTGCGGACGGCCTCGGGCGAGAGGTCGTCGAGCACACCTATGAGCTCGCTCGTTAGCGCTGCGCCCCCGTCTCACAAGTCGATCCGATTGCGACGTTGGGTGACGTGCCGCTCCCCTTCAAAGTTGGGGTGAGACGGCCTGTTCAGTTTCGACGACGGGAGAGACGTTGATGGTGTCGCCGGGGTCCTTCGGCCCGCAGTAGGCGGTGCCGTTCCCCACTTCACCACGCAGATCAACGGTTATCGGAAGCCGGTTCCCATCGTTTGGAAGGGTGATGCGGAGGCTGGCCGCCGCAGTACTGCCGGCCAGGTCACAGCGATACTTCCCGAAGCCCAGGTACGCGGTGCCGTTGACGGGTAAGGCGACCGGCCGAGGTTTGGCACTCGTGACGGCTTGACCCCCCTTGTGGACGTAGGCAAACGGAAGGGCTAGGTGTCTTCCGTCCAGCAGTTGCAGCACTGGATAGCCGAGCAGGGAGCATGGTTCTCGGCCAATGTTGTGGACGCTGATCAAGACCCCATGCTGGCCGGTTGCACCGCTGGGATTGGCGCTAGCCGTGACCTCGACCGAGGTTGGACCACACCGACCGTGAGCAGTGCTTATGGCCTGCGGAGGGCCAGCGATTCCGGTTGCCAGGGGGGCGGTGACGTCAGGATTCGGCGTCGAAGCAGCTACTGGGCTAGAGGGTGCTGTCTGCTCCGCAGGACTCGGGGGTGAACCCGAGCGGCTTTGGCATCCAACAAGCAGCACAGCAGCGCTCAAGAGGCACACACCCAGGCTTGGCCGTCGGCCCATGCTCATAGTCGCATCATGGACTAAACCGCCGGTCGCCGATAGTGAGGTCTGATCAACGCCGGTTGTCGCGCGCGGAACGTCTCCCGCCCTCACCGGTCCCCCGTCCTTGACGCCCGGGGAGGCTGAGGTCCATCGTCGCTGCATGGTCCTGTCGCGGCGCCTCCTCGCGGTGGCGGGCGCAGCAGCCGTGTGCACCATGTCCAACGGATGCTCAGCTCCGGGGCACCCCTCGACCTCTCCGCCAACAGCCAGGGCGACAAGCACCAGTTCCGCTCCCACTCCGGGCCCCGCACAATCGCAGTCGGCCACACCGTCGCCTTCGGCCGTCTCCACCACCCTTGCCCTTTCGCCAGCCGACGCTGCAGCCCGGCTGCAGGGGTGTGCGGAGCCGCGGATGGGGCTCTGGTCACGGTCGTGGCAAACCCGGACACCCCGGCTCTCCGCTGCCTGATAGTCACAGCAAATCAGCGCCTCCGCGTGGTCAACGGGTCGAACGGGTTCGGGCAGCCAGGCAAGCCCATGACCGTCCGGTTTGCCGGCTTCGCACTTCGCGCCGTCCCGGTGGGAGAGACAACTTTGTTCGACCGACGGCTGGGCGAGTTGATCGCCCCTGGCGTTCACTACATCCGCATCTCGCTCTACCCCCGGCGCGGGGGGCGCGGAAGTCTGGCTCAAGCCGTAGGCAAACGCCGGATAGTGTCGGCCAACGCCGCTATACGGGCTGCGGTGTAAGGGATCCCTGATCGAACGCGCGGAATGCGCCATGAGCGGAAGGATTTCCCGGCCGTCATCGGTGACCTCGGCGCAGGCCCTGACCGAGTTGGCCGCGCTAGCACGAGTGACGACATAGGGACGCTGACCGGCATGTCAAGCACCTCAGCTTGGAAGCCGTCGACCACGCCCTCGCCGTCCCAGATGGGGATCCTTAGGTTCTTGCGGTGACGTGCCCACGGGTCAGGAGGCGTGCTGTTCGCCAAGTTTGTCGAGTAGAAGGGACCGAGCCAGTGTCGATGCGGGCAGGTGCCGTTGTTCGGCGGCCCGCTGGATCGCGTCGTATTCGGACTGCCGCAGCCGCAGGGTCAGCATGCGGGACCGATTCGGCCAACTGATGGAGGCGTCCGCCGGGAACTCGGTCTCCGGGTCGGCGTCGGCGGCTGCCTCAACACGGGCCGCCTCGTCCTGCAGTTCGTGAGCCAGCTTTGAGTCGAGTCGCTTGGTCATGAGGTTCTCCCTTCGGTGTAGAGCCGCAGCGCGCGGCCGGTGGCTGGCCACGCGGTCATGCCATGCAGGTCGCCGTCCAGATCTCGGTAGGCGAGTACAAGGAGCACGGCACCAGCGGCGGCCGAGTAGCCGATGATGGCCAGGGCATTGACCCGTGATGTCCAGTAGGGGTCGACCTGGACGGCGTCGATGTCATTGACTGCCTCGGCTGTCCAGGCGAGCTCGATGTCGACCGCGCCGGAGTAGCGCTGCGACCGGGCGAGGTGCTTCGCGGCCGCGTCTGACCACATCACCTCCACAACCCCGAGTGTACACGAATGTCTTACATAATTGGACAGGATAGCAG
>JAYSQK010000513.1:0-1649 GCA_043721555.1 Frankiales bacterium | reverse complement strand
GGAGGGCGGCGCGATCGGCTTCATCGAGGAGATCGACGTCATCGCGCTCGCCCGGGGCGGCGTGACGACCGCGGCGACCCCGCTGCTGTCGTCGGGCTGCTCCGGCACCGCCATGCTGCCTTCGAGCTTCGCGGCGGGCGCCGGGACGATCACCAACGGCTTCGCGGCCGGCGGTGACAACGGCGCGCTGATCAACGAGCTGCTGGTGCAGATGCAGTCCTTCGACGCCCTCACCGGCGGCCAGCGGCTGCAGGGTTGGTTCGTCGACCGGGTCAACCTGCTGCTGTCGGTCGACCGCCAGCGCAAGCGCCCGGTTGCTGTGCCGCCGAACGTCCTCATCATCGCCGCCACCAACCGGGCCGGCGCGCTCGACACGGCGCTGCTGCGGCCCGGCCGGTTCGACCGGCGGGTGTCGTTCGAGTTGCCGGCCAAGTCCGGCCGGCGCGCGCTCGTCGACCACTTCCTGGCGACGAAGGCGCACACGCCGGAGCTCGACGACGCCGAGCGCCGCGACGCGCTGGCGGCCATCACCATGGGCTACACGCCGGTCATGATCGAGCACCTGCTCGACGAGGCGCTGATCAGTGCTGTGCGACGCGGGACCAACGCGATGACGTGGGCCGACGTCGAGCACGCCAGGCTCACCGAAGAGGTCGGCACCGGCCAGCCGGTCGCCTACACCGACCACGAACGCCGGCTCATCGCCACCCACGAGGCCGGCCACGCGACGCTCGCGTGGCTCACCGCGCCGCAGCGGCGACTCGAGGTGCTGACGATCATCAAGCGCAAGGGCTCGCTCGGGCTGCTCGCCCACGGCGACCGGGACGACGTCTACACCCGGTCGAAGGCTGAGCTCGAGGCGCTTGTGCAGATCGCCTTCGGCGGCCAGTGCGCCGAGGAGCTGTTCTTCGGCGACGTCTCGACCGGCCCGGGTGGCGACCTGCTCTACGCCACCAACTGCGCGGCCGAGATGGTCGGCGCGCACGGGATGGATGACAGCCTGGTGTCCTACCTGGCCGTGCAGAACAGTGCGTTCTCCGACACCAACATCGTCGGCCGGGTGCTGGCCGACGACCGCGGTCGGGACGCGGTGGAGGCCCTGCTGCACCGGCACAAGGCCACCGCCAAGGCCTTGCTGGAGCAGCACCTGCATCTCGTCGAGGCGCTCCGGGACGCCCTGCTGGAGCGGGACGAACTGGTCGGGCGGCAGATCACCGATGTCCTCGAGGCGGCCAGCCAGCCGGCCGTCGTCGACCTGCGCGAGGCGGTCGACGCCCCCCGTCCCTGACGTGGCAGGCTGGCCGGGTGGGACCGGGCCTCGACAGCAGCCGGCCCCAGCCACCTGACGCCGGGCCTCCCGGGCTGGCTTACACCGTTGCGGCGTACACGGTGGTGCTCGTCCTGGCCGTGCTGTTCGCCGTCTGGGGGTCGTTCCTCGTGCCGCTGCGTCTGCGCGGCGTCCCGGTCCCGCTCTGCGTCGTCGTCGCCGTCGTCGGGAACGTCGGGCTGGGGCTGGCCGGCACCCGCATCGTCGGCAGTCGGCTCGGCGGCCTGGTGCCCGGGCTGGTCTGGTTGTTCATCGCCTTCACCTTCGGGACCCAGAGCCCCGGTGGTGACACGGTGATCCGGGCCTCGGTGATGGGCTACGC
>JAYSQK010000512.1:0-1582 GCA_043721555.1 Frankiales bacterium | reverse complement strand
CCGCTCGCCAGCCGGCGCAGCCCGGACTCCCGCCACGCCGGATCGGCGTACAGGTCGAGTGATGCCCGGACCTGGCGCAGCAGCGACTGCACCACACCGATGTCGCTCTCCTGGCCGATCCCGGCGAGCACCAGCGTGAGGTAGTCCCGGGCCGGCATCTCGGCGTCGCGGGTCATGTCCCACACCGCCGACCAGCACAGCGCCCGTGGCAGGGATTCCTGGAAGCGGCCGATGTGATGGGTGAGCGTCTGCAGTGACCGCTCATCGAGTCTGATCTTTGCGTAGGTCAGGTCGTCGTCGTTGACGAGCACCAGATCGGGCTGCTGTCGCCCGACCAGGCCGAGGATCTCGGTCTTGGCGCCGACGACGTCGAGCTCCTCCCGGTGCACCCGGACCAGCCGGCCGTCGACGAGGTCGTACAGGCCGATCGCGACGCGGTGCGAGCGCAGGGTCGGCCAACCCGACGGTGCTTCCTGCAGCAGCGAGAACGCTGTGAACGCCCCGTCCGGGCCGGTGTCGAAGGAAGCCCGCAACGTGTTGCAGCCGGCGGTCTCGAGCCACTCGGCGGACCAGCCGGACAGGTCACGCCCGCTGGCCGCCTCGAGCTCGGTCAGCAGGTCCGCCAGCACCGTATTGCCGTACTGGTGGGTGACGAAATAGGTCCGCAGCCCGGCCAGGAAGGCGTCCTGCCCGACCCACGCGACGAGTTGCTTGAGCACCGAAGCGCCCTTGGCGTAGGTGATCCCGTCGAAGTTGACCTTCACGGCCTCGATGTCATCGATGTCGGCCGCAATCGGGTGCGTCGACGGCAGCTGGTCCTGGCGGTAGGCCCAGGTCTTCTCGCTGTTGGCGAACGTCGTCCAGCCGTTGGTGTAGCGCGTCGCGTCGACCTGGGCGAGCACCGACATGTAGGTAGCGAACGACTCGTTGAGCCACAGGTCGTCCCACCAGCGCATGGTCACGAGGTCGCCGAACCACATGTGCGCCATCTCGTGCAGCACTGTTTCGGCGCGCCGTTCGTAGGCCGCATCGGTCACCTTGGACCGGAAGACGTAGTCCTCGAGAAACGTGACGGCGCCGGCATTCTCCATCGCCCCCGCGTTGAACTCGGGCACGAACAGCTGGTCGTATTTGCCGAACGGATAGCGAAAGCCAAAGACCCGGTGATAGAAGTCGAAGCCCTGTTTGGTGACGGTGAAAAGGTCCGCCGGTTTGAGGTGCTCGGCAAGCGAGGCCCGGCAGTAGATGCCCAGCGGGATCCCGTCGTGCTCGTCGTGCACCGAGGCATAGGGCCCGGCGATGAGCGCGGTGATGTACGTCGACATCCGGGGCGTCTCGGCGAACCGCCAGGTGCCCGGCTCGCCGGTGGCCGGCCGGTCGACGGGTGCGCCGTTGCTGACGACGACCCAGTCGCGGGGCGCTCGCACGGTCAACCGGAACACCGCCTTGAGGTCCGGCTGGTCGAAGCAGGCGAACATCCGGTGCGCGTCGAAGGTCTCGAACTGCGAGTAGAGGTAGATGCCGCCGTCAACCGGGTCGACGAAGCGGTGCACCCCCTCGCCGGTGCGCATGTAGGCGCAGT
>JAYSQK010000511.1:0-3171 GCA_043721555.1 Frankiales bacterium | reverse complement strand
GAGGTGGTCGGTACGACGGGGCAGGCGCCAGCCCACATGCACCTGGTCGACGGGGTCGAGGAGGCCGCCGCGGTCGTGGTGCGCGACCCGGCCAAGGTGGCCTACCTGTCGCAGACGACCCTGTCGGTCGATGAGACCAACGTCACGGTGGACGCCTTACGCGGGCGCTTCCCGCTACTGGCCGGTCCGCCGTCCGCCGACATCTGCTACGCCACCCAGAACCGGCAGGTCGCCGTCAAGGAGATCGCGGTCGGCGCCGACCTCGTGCTCGTCGTGGGGTCGGGCAACTCCTCCAACTCGGTCCGGCTGGTCGAGGTGGCCCTCGACGCCGGGGCGCGGGCCGCCCATCTGGTGGACGACGCCAGCGAGATCGACGAGGCGTGGCTCGACGGCGTGCTCACGGTCGGCCTGACCAGTGGTGCGTCGGTGCCCGAGTTGCTGGTCACCGGGGTGCTGAGCTGGCTCGCGGACCGTGGCTACGCAGACGTGGTCGAGGTGACGTCGGCGAAGGAGAGCCTGCTGTTCGCGCTGCCACCCGAGTTGCGGCGCGACCTGCGAGCCGCCGGCAAGGACATCGCCTGAACGGGGCGGCGCCTCAACGCGACCGGCGGGGGCTGAGCCAGCGCGCCAGCGCTACCACGGCGGCGACCCCCGTCGCGGTGAACAGCACCGGTGCGCCGATGACCAAGGCCTGCACGAGCTCGAGGGTCTCCCGGGTGAGGAAGGACCCGCTGCCGCCGGTCGAGCCGATCGCCCCGGCGATGAGGGCGAGCACCACGTAGAGCAGCGGCGGCATGACGACCGCGGCTTTGAGGTCTTCCCGATGGACCAGCAGCGCGGCGAGCGCGCAGCCCAGCACGAAGCAGATGGCGAACACGACCCGAAGCCCCCGCCCGGTGGCCACGTCGATCGAGCCGCCGACGATCCCCAGTAGCAGCGCGAGGGTGACGGCGCCGGCCGCGGTAAGGCCGCGCCGGTCGCCCACGCCCGGCCCGTGCGGGTGGTCCTCGGCGGTGGGGCGCCTCACGGTCCGACCCCCCGCGGTGGCCGCCTCGTCGGCGGAGCGGCTGCTCACCGCCCGGACGCTACCCCCAGGGTGGGGGTGCAGCCGGGCATCTAGCGTGTCCCGCATGACCGAGTCGTCGTACGGCGAGGGTGAGCGAGTGTTCGGTCCGCCCCAGGGGACGTACGACGCGGCCTGGGTGGCCGCCGCCGCCCGCCAGCTCGATCCCGGCCTGCCGCCGGAGACGGCCGCCCTGCTGGCCGGCGAGGCGCTGGGCCACCTGCGGGCGATCGGCTCGCCGGACCTGCCCGAGCTGGCCCGCCGGCTGCTGGCCGACCATCCCGAAGCGGGCGCGACTCCGGCGAACATGGTGGCCCGGGCAGCGTGCGAGTTCGTCGCCGTCTACGCCGTCGATCTCTCCTGACCGCTGCCTTCGATCGTCACGAGATGTGGAGCAGTCAGCGGCCGAGCGACCTCCTCGACGGGCACGGGGCTGTCGAGGGCGCCGTCGAGCCCGAGATCGGCCATCCGGCGGGCGCTCGGCAGCACCGCGCGCTCCAGTGAACCGACCGTGGCGTTGAAGTCGGTCACCGACCGGTTGAGGCTGCGACCGAGCTTGTCGATGTGCCCGCCGAGCGTGCTGAGCCGGGCGTAGAGCTCCTTGCCCGCGGCGAAGACCGCCTGGGCGTTCTCGGTCAGGGCGTCCTGCTGCCAGGCGTAGGCCACCGCCCGGAGCAGGGAGATCAAGGTGGTGGGCGTGACGATGTGCACCCGGCGGGCATAGGCGTGCTCGAGCAACGCCGGGTCCACCTCGAGGGCCGGCGCGAGGAACGCCTCACCCGGGACGAACAGCACCACGAACTCGGGGGTGTTGGGCAGCTGCTGCCAGTACGCCTTGTCGGCAAGCCGGTCGACGTGCTGGCGCAGGTGCCGGGCGTGCGCGGCCATCCGTTCCGCTTGCACGGTCTCGTCGGTCGACTCGGCGGCTTCGAGGTAGGCGGCCAGGGTGACCTTGGCGTCGACCACGATCGACTTGCCGCCGGCGAGCCGGACCACCAGATCGGGCCGCAGCATCCCGCCGTCGGGGCCGGCGAACGAGGCCTGCTCGTCGAAGTCGCAGCGCTCGAGCATCCCGGCGTGCTCGACCACCCTTCGCAGCTGCAGCTCACCCCAGCGGCCGCGGGCCTGGGGTTTTCGCAGGGCCGTGACGAGCGCCGCCGTCTCGCGGCCGAGTCGCTGGGACCCGGCCGCGACCACCGTCACCTGCTCGCGGAGCTCCGCCGCGGCCCGGACCCGCTCCACCTCCAGCGCCTGCAGCTGGCCTTCCACCCGGCCGAGCTGCTCCCGCAGCGGGCTGACGAGCGCCGCAACCGACGCCTGGCGGTGGGCAAGGTCACCGTCACCGGCCCGCAGGCGCGCCTCGGCGAGCACGGCGGCCCGGAGCTCGGCGCGTACGCCTGACAGCCGGGCCGCGCCGACGGCCAGGCCGAGGGCGAGGCCGACGAGCAACACCACGAGCAGCGCGATCAGGTCCATGGGCGGACCCTCGCACGGGCCTACGACAGTTCTGGGACCCCGAGCAGGGCGAGCAGGTCGGTGTGTCGGTCGATCACCCACGGGGCGTCGGCCGGCCCGGCGTCGAAGGCGTCGTCGTGCGCCCCCCGATAGCGCACTGGCCGCATGCCGGCACCGACCGCCCCGGCGACGTCGCGCCGACGGAGGTCGCCGACGTGTACGGCGCTCGCCGGGGGCACTCCGAGTGTCTCCAGGGCGAGCGCGAACGGCCGCAGGCCAGGCTTGTTCACGCCGGTCTCGTCACTGAACACGGTGGTCCCGAACAGCTCCAGCACGCCCAGATCGTCGAGCAGCCCGCGCAGGTGCCCGCCGCCGGACATGCCCGTGTCGCAGACCAGGCCGACCTCTATCCCGGCGGCGCGCAGCGACTCCAGGGTCACCCGCGCGCCGGGCAGCAGCCGTACCGCGTCCGGTGTCGTCGCGCCTTCGACCGCGAACACCACCTGCTCGACCAGCGTGGCGTCGACCTCCTGCCCGGCGCCGCGGACGATGCCCTCGGCGATCTCGGTCAGGGTCTGCGTCCGGCCGCGCTCCCAGCCGGCGTGCAGGGCGGAGTACGCCTCGACCTGCAGTTGCAGAGCCGCGTCGTACGA
>JAYSQK010000510.1:0-2381 GCA_043721555.1 Frankiales bacterium | reverse complement strand
GCCTGGGCCCGGGACGCCGACGAGGACCCTGACGAGGCGTGGCACGTGCTGTGCCGCTACCTGCCGCGCGACCGCGAGCTGTTCGCCTTCCGGGCCCGGGACCCCGACGACCTCGCCACCGTCGGCGAGTTGCGGACCACGCTGGAGGTAGGGCGCAGCTGGGCCGACGGCCGCTGGAGCCTGCGCTGCCGGGCGGTGCTCGAAGCCTGGGGGCGGCTGGGCACGGGCGTGCGGGCGGTGCTGACCAGCGCCGACCTGCAGCGGTTCCTCGACGAACTGGTTGCGGACTTCGCGGCGGCCGGTGCGACCTACGACGAGACCGACGACGCTTCTCCGCTGCGCCGGCCGGTCGGCTGAAGCAAGACCCGCTCCCGGCCGGATAGGCTGGCGGCACGTCAACTGACGTGACAGGAGGTGCCGCGGTGGGTCTGCGCGACCTCGTCTACGCCGGCTACGAGCGTCGCCTCGCTGCGTCGCTGGCCCGCTCCAGTGCCCCGGTCCCGCGCCACGTGGGCGTCATGCTCGACGGCAACCGTCGCTGGGCCCGGGCGACCGGCGCCGCGAGCGTCAACGACGGCCACCAGCGGGGCGCCGACAAGATCGCCGACCTGCTCGGCTGGTGCGACGAAGCCGGCGTCGAGGTCGTCACCCTGTGGTTGCTCTCCACCGACAACCTCGCGCGACCGGATGCCGAGCTCGCACCGCTGCTGCGCATCATCGAGGGCGTCGTGGCCGATCTTGCCCGGCCGCAGAACCGTTGGACGCTCAACATCGTGGGTGCCCTGGACCTGCTGCCCGCCCCGACTGCCAGCCTGCTCAAACAGGCGGCGGAGGGCACTGCCGGGCGTCCGGGCGTCATGGTCAACATCGCGGTGGCCTACGGCGGCCGGCGGGAGATCGCCGATGCGGTCCGGTCGCTGCTCCAGGCGCACGCCGCGACCGGGGCGACCCTGGAGCAGGTCGCCGAGTTCCTCGACCCCGACCACATCGCCGAGCACCTCTACACCTCCGGCCAGCCCGACCCCGACCTGCTGATCCGCACCAGCGGCGAGCAGCGGCTGTCGGGGTTCATGCTCTGGCAGAGCGCGCACAGCGAGTTCTACTTCTGTGACGCCTACTGGCCCGATTTCCGGCGGGTCGACTTCCTGCGGGCGCTGCGGGCCTACGCCGCCCGCCAGCGTCGCTACGGCAGCTGAACCGACCGCGCGTCCTAGGGTGACCCGGTGCCTCTCGATTCCCAGGTCGCCGCCCTGCTCGCGTTGCTGCCGCCCGCGGTCCCCCCTGCCTCACTCACCCCGCAGGAGCACCGCGCCAACTACCGGGCCGTGGTCGCGGCCCGCCGCGGACCCGACTGGCAGCCCGAGGCGGTCGGCAGCACCGAGGATCTCGAGGTCGCCGGGCTGCCCTGCCGGCTGCACCGCCCGGCCGGCGCCCGTCGGCCTGCGGTGCTCGTCTTCCTGCACGGCGGCGGCTGGGTGGTCGGCGACCTCGACACGCACGAGGCGATCGCCCGCGGCCTGTGCGCCCGGGCAGGGGTCGCCGTGCTCGCGGTCGACTACCGCCTCGCCCCCGAGCAGCCCTATCCGGCGCCGCTCGAGGACTGCCTCGCCGTGGCGCGCTGGGCCGGGGAGCAGGACTTCGCCGCGGTCGCGGTGGGGGGCGACTCTGCCGGCGGCGGGCTGGCCGCCGCGGTCGCCCTCGTCTTTCGCGCCGAGGGCCGGCCGCTCGCCGCCCAGCTGCTCATCTACCCGGCCCTGGACGGGGCCACCACTGCCCCGTCGTACGCGTCGATGGGGGAGGGCTACGGGCTCACCGCCGAGCAGATGCGGTGGTATTGGGACGCCTATGCCGGGACGGCCGACCGCGCCGATCCGCTCCTGTCGCCGGCCGCTGCCACCGACCTGACCGGGCTGGCGCCGGCCGTCATCGCGACCGCCGGCTACGACGTGCTGCGGGACGAGGGGGATGCGCACGCCGCCCGGCTGGCAGCGGCCGGCGTGCCGGTCTGGCACCGGCAATATCCCGGGCTCGTGCACGGCTTCGCCGGCAGCGGCGGCCTGGTCACCGCGGCGGACCAGGCGATCACCGAGATCGCCCACGCCGTCAGGGATCTGCTGAGCTGAGGTTCACCCGTTGGCTCCCGCGTGTCGGGCACCCGCGGGGTCGGGGGCGTCGCACACTGGGGCCAGCGGCAGGCACCAACGCCCGCCGCTCGGGAGGCCCGGTGCGCGCAGGCGTGCGAGAGGGGGCCGCGACCAGGCCCTCGTGGCCCGGTCCCGGTCGCTGCAGCCCTGTGGAGGCCCCGTGTCCGTGCCGCCGTACAAGACCTACGTGCTCGACACCTCCGTCCTGCTCTCCGATCCCGGCGCGATGGGCCGCTT
>JAYSQK010000509.1:0-1767 GCA_043721555.1 Frankiales bacterium | reverse complement strand
TACCAGGAAGTAGAAGGCGACCGCTGCGGAGATCCACACACCGGGCCGACGCGTGAGCGGCGCTCCAAGCGTCAGCGGGGTGGCACGACGGTTGATCGCAGGTGCGAGCCGGCGGGTCTTTGACAGTTCTCTGAGGTTCAGCAGGGCCGCGATGGGCGTCAGGAAAAGGGTCCAGAATCCCCACCACCCCCACGCGAGCGTAAAGTTTTGGGTTTATCGAAACTGCGCCTCGGAACAGTCGCGGCACCATCGCCCGCGGTGCGTCCGAGCAACAAAGATGATGAGCAGACCTCGGAGGCTGCTGAACTTTGTGTCGCGAGCCGGCATCGCGCCGCAAACTTGGCAGACGTGAGGCTCTGAGAACGCTTCCTTGACCGGTAACTTCTGGTACGCCGCCCCAAACATTCTGCTGGTCGGGCTGAAGCGACTTGCGGACGACGCCGTATGAGGCACCACCTGTTTGATCGTGGCGGGCGCGCCCGCCACGTAGCCGGAATACCCCGCTGCCGCCTTGCTCGGGGTGGTTGTCGGCACGGCGTTGCTGTCGTGCGTCGATTCGGTCCACTGTTGACCGTCCCACCACCGAAGTCTGGACGGGTCGCCGGGATCTGGGTGCCAAGCAGCTGGGTGCGTCACGTGGGGCACATCGGCTATGCAGCCGGGCGCCTTGAGATTGGACGTCCCACAGCAAGCCAGCAGACGCGAAGGTAGCTGCCGCCGGAGCTGCCTCGACCGCTCCTATGCAGCCATCCCAGTCGATCCCTTCGTTTGCGGTCCGGGTGAGAGATCTGCCGGTTCGCGCAGCTGCGCGACGACGGGCTGCTGTAGGAGGGGTTCGCGGCCAAGAAGGCTCAGATTCTCGGACTCGGCTGACCGCTTGGTTGCGGACGCCGGTGACGCAATGGGAGGGCCAGCCGTATCAACGAAAGACGGCAGACGACGACTGGCCGAAGACCGCTGTTGATGTCGTAAAGAAACTCCGCACACAACGCCAGTACTGCGACCGGTCCCTGCCTCTCAGTCGATTGGCAGCCGCCGTACGGCCAGCCGCGTCGGGCTCAGCGACACGACTGCCCCGGCTTCCAGGTCGGGGTGCACAGAGGACAGGTTGGCGGTGAGCAGTTCCAGGTGCACGGTCCAGGGCAGCTCGGCGACCTGGCGCAGCAGAATCACCGACGGTCCGACGCTTCGGCGCGTCGCCAGCAGCATCGAAAAATCGCTGTCCGCGGTGATCACCACATCGCCCTCCGCGGCGGCGCGGTCGAAGATCTCGGTGTCGGATGCACCGAGCAACCCGAGCTCCGCCACATGCCGGACTTCGTAGCCGGTGGTTGTCAGGGCTCACCGAGTCGCGGCGAAGGTTCGCGTCGAGCAGGAACCTCACGCGGGTCGGGCAATCGGCACCTCGCGCTCGTTCACGATGGCAGCGGCGAACTCCAAGGCGGCGAGTACGTCGGCCCGTTCCAGATATGGATAGTCCTCCAGCACCTCATCGAGCGCGCGGCCGGCGGCCAGCTGACCGAGCACCATGCTGACGGTGACCCGGGTGCCGCGGATGCAGGGCACCCCGCCCATCTGGGCAGGATCGACGGTAACGCTGTCGTGGGTCACGCTTCGATGGTACGGCCGGCATGGGTCAACATTCAGCTGCCCCGCTGGTCACGCAAGTGGCCACGAGACTGCCGGACAGCATCGGATCTGAGCGGCCATCGACGGCCCACGCCAACGCACGATTGAGCGTAGGAGCGGTCGTATCGGGCTCCAACG
>JAYSQK010000508.1:0-2852 GCA_043721555.1 Frankiales bacterium | reverse complement strand
GACCCGGAGAAGTACCGCCGGCTGCACGTCATCATCGGCGACGCCAACCTCTCGGAGATCTCGACCTACCTCAAGGTCGGTACGACGAGCCTCGTGCTGGCCATGATCGAGGACGGTTGGCTCCGGCAGAACGGCATCGACCTGTCGGTCGACGGGCCGGTCACCGCGCTGCGGGCGGTCAGCCACGACCCGTCGCTGCGCCACCAGGTGGTGCTCCGAGACGGCCGCCGGATGACCGCCGTACAGCTGCAGCTGGAGTATCTCGAGCAGGCCCGCAAGCACGTCGAGGACCGACTCGGCAGCGACGTCGACCCGCAGACTGCTGACATCCTGAGCCGCTGGGAGAGCGTCCTGGACCGGCTCGCCGGTGATCCGATGCAGCTCGCCGGAGAGCTCGACTGGGTCGCCAAGCTGACGTTGCTGGAGGGCTACCGGCAGCGCGAGGGCCTGGGCTGGGACGCCCCCAAACTGCATCTGGTCGACCTGCAGTACGCCGACGTCCGGCGCGACAAGGGGCTCTACAACAGGCTTGTCGCCCGTGGCTCGATGCAGACCCTCGTCGGCGAGGACGAGGTGCAGCGCGCCATCACCGCGCCGCCGAACGACACGCGGGCCTACTTCCGCGGCCGGTGCCTCGCGAAATACCCCACCGAGGTCGCGGCGGCGTCCTGGGACTCGGTCATCTTCGACGTCGGCCGCGAGTCGCTCCAGCGGGTGCCCACCCTCGAACCGCTGCGCGGCACCAAGGCGCACGTCGGCGACCTGCTGGACAGCTGCGACAGTGCGCTGGAGCTCGTCGACACCCTCGCCGGGCGGCGCTGAGCCGGGGTTGTCACGGTTGGTGGCGGCCGTCCGGGGATGAGGCCGCTGCTCGGGCGGGGGCCACGCTCCCTCCCGTCTCGTGTCGTGATTTTCGGGCCCAAAACCCGGTCAGAATCACGACACGAGACGGTACGGCGGGGTGGTCCCGGGCTGGCCCGGTTGCTGCGCTGACGGCTGTCGACAGGAGGTTGTCGGTGCCGGCAGGTAGGTTCGTGGCAGGTCGAACCCACGAGCTTGGAGCGGTCATGGCGACGAAGGATTCCGGTGGTCAGGAACGCGCCTCGCGCAGCTCTGAGGAGGTCGACGAGGTCGCCACCGAGCCGGCGACCGACGTCCACGAGCGGGTCGAGAAGCTCGGCGACGACGTCGACGCACTGCTCGATGAGATCGACGACGTCCTCGAGGAAAACGCCGAGGACTTCGTCCGGTCCTACGTGCAAAAGGGCGGCGAATAGCCGGTGGAAGGGCCCGGTCGGGATACCGCCTGATCGGCGCGCGAGACCGAAGCAGCCGCGATCGGGTCGACCCCAACCGCGGAGACCAGCGCGATCGAGGACTTGGAGAGCACCAGATGGCACTGGACGCAGGGTTGCACGGGCGGCTGCCGGCGGCCTTCACGGCGCCTGGCAGCAGCAGCTTCAGCGACTTCCTCAGCGCTGCTGCGCCCGACCTGCTGCCCTCCCGGCGGACGCTGCCACCCGGCATCGTCGAGGCGCCCCATGGCACGACGATCGTGGCCGTCACGCACGCCGGCGGGGTGGTGATGGCCGGCGACCGCCGGGCCACCATGGGCAACGTCATCGCCCAGCGCGACATCGAGAAGGTCTTCCCCGCCGATGACTACTCGTGCGTCGGGATCGCCGGCACGGCCGGGCTGGCCATCGAGATGGTGCGGCTGTTCCAGGTCGAGCTCGAGCACTACGAGAAGCTGGAGGGCTCGACGATGTCGCTCGAGGGCAAGGCCAATCGGCTCTCGGCGATGATCCGCGGCAACCTGGCGATGGCCATGCAGGGGCTGGCCGTCGTCCCCCTGTTCGCCGGCTACGACCTCGACGGCGCCCTCGGCCGGATCTTCTCCTACGACGTGACCGGCGGGCGCTACGAGGAGCACAGCTTCCACTCCGTCGGCAGTGGCAGCGTCTTCGCCCGCAGCGCCCTGAAAAAGCGCTACCGCGAGGGCCTGGACGAGGCGAGTGTCGTGCGATTGTGTGTCGACGCGCTGTACGACGCAGCCGACGACGACTCCGCTACGGGTGGCCCCGACCTGACTAGGCGGATCTACCCGGTCGTCATGTCGGTCGACGGCGACGGGGTGCGCCGCCTGCCGGACGACGAGGTCGGCGCGGTCGTCCAGAGCGTCGTGGACGAGCGGATGACCAACCCCGGCGGCTGAGGCACCGAGCACCCACCGTCCTGGCCGCAGCAGAAGGAGCGCCGACCACCGTGTCCATGCCGTACTACGTCTCACCCGAACAGATCATGAAGGACAAGAGCGACTACGCCCGCAAGGGCATTGCCCGCGGCCGGTCGGTCCTGGTGATGGCCTACGCCGACGGCATCGTGTTCTGCGGCGAGAACCCGTCCAAGGCGCTGCACAAGATCAGCGAGATCTACGACCGGATCGCGTTCGCGGCAGTCGGCAAGTACAACGAGTTCGAAAACCTTCGGCTGGCAGGTGTGCGCTACGCCGATCTGCGCGGCTACCAGTACGACCGCAGCGACGTCACCAGCCGAGGCCTCGCCAACGCCTACGCGCAGACGCTCGGTTCGATCTTCACCGAGTCCGGCAAGCCCTATGAGGTCGAGTTGTGCGTGGCCGAGGTCGGCGACACCAGCGACGACGATCAGATCTACCGCCTGACGTACGACGGGTCAGTGGCCGAGGAGCACGGTTACGTCGTGATGGGCGGTGCGGGGGAGCCCATCGTGGCCCGGCTCGCGCAGGACCACCGACCCGACCTGCCGCTGGCCGAGGCCCTCACCCTCGCGGTCGCGGCGCTGTCGACGTCCGGCCCCGACGGTGAGCCGCG
>JAYSQK010000507.1:0-1631 GCA_043721555.1 Frankiales bacterium | reverse complement strand
AGCTGAACATCGAGCTGCGGCGCGGGACCATCACGGCGCTGGTCGGACCCAACGGCGCCGGCAAGACCACGGTCTTCAACCTGCTCACCGGAGCCATCCGACCCGATGCCGGGCAGATCATCCTCAACGGTCAGGACATCAGTGGGTTCCGACCCGACCAGGTCGCGGGCCATGGGATGGTCCGGTCCTTCCAGGACGTGCGGGTCTTCCCGCGCCTGTCCGCGTTGGACAACGTCATGCTCGCCATCCAGGGACAGCCCGGAGAACACGCAGCCGGACTGTTCCTCCGGCCGATGGCGACGGCCCGGGTCGAGCGGGAGGCGCAGGCGCGGGCACTCGAGTGGCTGTCCTTCGTCGGCATGGAGGCCTTCGCCGGTTTCCCGGCGGGCGCCCTGGCGTTCGGGCAGCAGAAGCTGGTCGCCCTGGCCCGCGTGCTTGCCACCGAGGCAGAGGTCGTGCTGCTCGACGAGCCGGCTTCAGGCATCGATCAGCAGTGGGTCGAGGTCATGCTGGGGCTGATCGAGCAGCTGCGTGACAAGGGACGCACCATCTGCATCGTCGAGCACAACCTGCACGTGGTCGGCCGATTGGCCGACCACACCTATTTCATGGAACTGGGACGCATCACAGCGCAGGGCTCTTTCGAGCAGCTCACCGGCGAGAAGCGACTTGCGGAGGCCTACTTTGGCACCGCATGAGCACGCCCCAGCGGCCGTGAACGACGTCGGGATCGGCTCGGAGCGCGAGGAACTCCTCATGGTGTCCGGCCTGCAGGCCGGCTACGGCAAGAAACACGTCGTGTTCGACGTCGACCTCCACCTGCGCGCCGGGGAGATCGTCACGATCATCGGGCACAACGGCGCCGGCAAGACCACCACCCTGAAGACCATTTTTGGGATGCTGCCGGCGCTCGGTGGCACGGTCACCTACCAGGGTGACGACGTCACCCGCTCGAGCTGCCGGCGCAACGTCCTC
Organism: Frankiales bacterium; assembly: GCA_043721555.1. Classification (GTDB taxonomy): domain Bacteria; phylum Actinomycetota; class Actinomycetes; order Mycobacteriales; family SCTD01; genus JAYSQK01. Next base: position 656 of record JAYSQK010000507.1, on the reverse strand, counting down.
CGCGGCATGTCCTACATCCCGGCGGAGCGTTTCGTCTTCAGCGACCTGAGTGTCCTGGACAACCTCCGGCTCGGGGCCATGCACGAGAAGTCCAGCGAGGTGCGCGAAGCTCGCCGGAACCGGGTCCACGAGATGTTCCCACTCCTGCAAGAACGCGCGACGCAACGCGCCGGGACCATGTCGGGCGGCCAACAGCGCATGCTGAGCCTCGGGCTGGCGATGATGTCCCACCCAAAGCTGCTCCTGCTCGATGAACCGTCGCTCGGGCTTGCGCCCGCGCTGGTCGCCGAGATCTTCGACGGGGTCCGCCGACTGGCCGACGAGGAAGGGCTCACCGTGCTGCTCCTCGAGCAGAACGTCGGCCAGGCCCTGCGTATCGCCGACCGTGCCTACGTGATGCGCGCCGGCCGCGTCATCCTCGAGGAGACCGCCGACCAGATGCGCCAGCGGCCTGACTACTGGGACCTGTTCTGAGCAGCTGCGCGTGCGGTCAGGCCGATCCCGTCAGCGGACCGAGAGCAGGACCTTGCCGGTCGCCCGTCGCTCGTCCAGCTCACTGATCGCCTCGGCAGCGGCCTCGAGCGGGTGCGTGCTGCTGATCGGCGGGTCGATCCGGCCCGACTCCAGGTGGGGGAGCAGCCGGGACCACTGCTCCT
>JAYSQK010000506.1:0-2398 GCA_043721555.1 Frankiales bacterium | reverse complement strand
AGCCAACTGCTCGAAGCCGCCCGCCTCGGCGAGACCGTCGCCCACGCCGACCTCACCGGACGGCCACAGGACGCCACCTCGTCGTACGCCTCCTGGCGGCGGCTGCGACGGCGCGCCACGACCGACACCCGTCAGCTGCTACGGGTCGCCTTCGACACCGGCTACGGCCGGGCGATGCAGACCTCGGGCCTGCTCCCGCACTGACCCGCCCGCCCGATCTCCCGCCGATCATGGAACGTGTGCGGGCCGACACGCTCAGCGCAACCCCACAAGTTCCATGATCGGCGCCAGGGAGGGCGACTCAGCCGGCGCCGAGCTGGTCGACGGCGGTGATGCGCAGCACGGCGGTGCCTTCGGCATCGGACGCCGCGAGGTCGACCACAGCGGTGATGCCCCAGTCGTGGTCGCCGGCCGGATCATCGAGGATCTGCCGGACCTGCCAGCTGTCCGCGCCCTGATCGATGAGTAGCAGCCCCGGACCGCGGGCGTCCGGACCGGTGCCGATCGCGTCGTGTTCTGCGAAGTAGCCCACAAGCGCTGTCCCCCAGTCGATGTCGGGGTCGAGCTCGGCGAGCAGATCCCACCGGCGCAGCGCCGCAAGCTCGACCCGCCGGAACATCGCGTTGCGGACCAGCACCCGAAAAGCCCTGGTGTTGCGGGTGACAACCGGCGGCGCCTGCGCGACGACGACCGCTCCCCCGCCGGCCACCAGCTCGGACCACTCGTCGAGCAGGCTCGAGTCGACCTGACGGACCAGCTCCCCGAGCCACGCGGTCAGGTCGTCGAGCTCCTCGGTGCGGGCGGGCTCCGGCACACTTCGCCGCAACGCCTTGTAGGCGTCGGCGAGATAGCGCAGGACGAGCCCTTCGGACCGGGCCAGCCCGTAGAACCCGACGTACTCGTTGAAGGTCATCGCGTGTTCCCACAGGTCGCGGGCAACCGACTTCGGGCGCAGCTCGTGGTCGGCGACCCACGGATGGCCGCGGGCGTAGAGCTCGTACGCCGCGCCGAGCAGCTCGGCCAGCGGCCGCGGCCAGGTGACGTCCTCCAGCAGCGTCATCCGCTCTTCGTACTCGATGCCGTCGGCCTTCATCTGCTGGATCGCCTCGCCCCGCGCCTTTCTGCGTTGCGCCGAGAGCACCTGCCGGGGATCGTCGAGCGTCGCCTCGAGCACCGACAGGACATCCAGCGGGTACGACGGGGCAGCACGATCCAGCAGCTCAAGGGCGGCCAGCGCAAAGGTCGACAGCGGCTGGTCGAGCGCGAAGTTCGGCTGTAGCTCGACGGTCAGCCGGACCGTGCGGCCCTCTGCGTCGGGCATTTCCAGCCGCTCGACCACACCACCGGCGAGCAAGGCCTTGTAGGCCGAGATCGCCTGCCGCACATGTCTTCGCTGGTTGACGCGGGGCTCGTCGTTGTCGAGCAGCAGCCGCCGCATCGTCGCGAAAGCATCGCCGGGGCGAGCGATGACGTTGAGCAGCATCGCGTGGCTGACGACGAAACTGCTGGTGAGCGTCTCGGGTTCGGCGGCGACCAGCCGCTGGAATGTCGGCTCACCCCACGACACGAACCCCTCGGGTGGGGTCTTGCGCCGGACGCTGCGGCGCTTCTTCGGGTCGTCGCCGACCTTGGCGAGTGCCCGCTCGTTCTCGATGGTGTGCTCGGGCGCCTGCACGACCACGGTGCCCGCGACGTCGTAGCCGGCCCGGCCGGCCCGGCCGGCGATCTGGTGGAACTCCCGCGCCTTCAGGTGGCGGGTGCGCACCCCGTCGTACTTGCTGAGTTGGGTGAACAGCACCGTCCGGATCGGCACGTTGATGCCGACCCCCAAGGTGTCGGTGCCACAGATGACCTTGAGCAGGCCGGCCTGGGCGAGTTGCTCGACGAGCCGACGGTATTTGGGCAGCATCCCAGCGTGGTGCACGCCAATGCCGTGCCTGACGAGCCGACTCAACGTCTGGCCGAATTTCGTGGTGAAGCGGAAACCGCCTATCAGCTCGGCGATCTGCTCCTTCTCAGCCTTGCTGCAGACGTTGATGCTCATCAAGGCCTGGGCCCGCTCGACCGACGACTCCTGGGTGGAGTGCACGACGTAGACCGGCGCCTGGTGGGTCTCGAGCAGCTCGGTCAGCGTCTCGTGCAAGGGCGACAGGACGTATTCGAAACGCAGCGGCACCGGGCGTTCGGCGTTGCTCACCACCGCCACCTCGCGACCGGTGCGGCGCAGCAGGTCGTCGGCGAACCGCCGGGTGTCGCCGAGGGTCGCGCTCATCAGCAGGAACTGCGTGCCGGTCATCTCGAGCAAGGGCACCTGCCAGGCCCAACCGCGGTCCGGGTCGGCGTAGTAGTGGAACTCGTCCATCACGACGAGGGCGATGTCGGTCGCGGCGCCCTGCCG
>JAYSQK010000505.1:0-1829 GCA_043721555.1 Frankiales bacterium | reverse complement strand
TGACCACCCTCGACCGGACGTTCACCGCCACGTTGCAGAAGAGTCCGAACAAGGGTGGCTGGACCTACCTGGTGATGCCCGACTCGGCAACATACTTCGGCACTCGCGGGCTGGTCCGCATCCGCGGCCAGGTCGACGGCCAGCCCTTCCAAGGTGCGTTCATGGCCCTTGGCGACGGCAACCACAAGCTCGCCATAACGGCCGAGGTGCGCGCGAAGATCGGCAAACAGGCCGGCGACACCGTCACTGTCCACCTCGATGAACGCATCCCACCGACACCCCGCAGGAGCAACCGATGACCGCACCCTCGACGCACATCACCGGCGTCCGCACGATCAGCATCCCGGTCGAGGACCAAAGCGCGGCGCTGCGCTTCTACGTCGACACCCTCGGCTTCACCGTCCTGCTCGACACCCCGACCCCGAACGGCGGCCGGTGGATCGAACTGGAGCCCGGCGGCGACAATGTCATCGCCACACTGGAACCGGCAACGCGGGGCATCACCCGGGGCGCGATCGGCATTCGCTTTACCAGCGACGACGCGGAAGCAGCCCACGCGGCACTCACCGATGCCGGCGTCGACACAGACGAGATCCTGCGCTGGCCCGGCGTGCCCGCGATGTTCGCCTTCCGCGACCCCGACGGCAACGCCTTCTCCATCACCGAAACCGCGTAGCTGCCCGGTGGGCGGTCGGCTACCGGCACTTCTCGGCCGGTCCGGTGGCAGTCGACAATTCATCACCCCGGTGCTGATGCCACCGACGGCTGGCCGGCCGAACCGGATGGTGGGGTCGATGAAGACGGTCGAGTCCTCGTCGTGCGGGTGCCAGCCGGTGGCGATCTCACCCTCCCAGCGAGCCCGGCGCAGGAAGGAGTCAGCCGCCCGGGTGAGCAGCAGCTGCCCACTGGTGACCGTCACGAGGCAGAACTCGCCGGGTAGCCCGGCAGCGTCCAGCGCCTCGAGCACAAGCGCCCTACCGCTCGCGAAGGGGCGCTGGTCTGCCAGCGGGTACGGGACATCGAATTGCACTCGGAGCAGGTCGATGAAGCCGCGCAATTCAGGCAGCGGGACCTTGAGCTCTCGGCGGTACTGACGCAGCAGCCCAGCCTCGACGAACTCCGCCCAGGTGACGGCTGCGCCAACCCCTTTAGCCTCCTGCCGGATCACGGGCAGGTGGACCCTGCCGGCCCGCCCCGCCTTGCCCTCGAGCCAGTGGTGCAGGGTGCTCGGGGCAACGTTGAGCAGCCGGGCCGCTTCGGCCTCGGCGTACATCTCGCGCTCGAGAAGAATCAGGTCAGTCATCGCCGCGGGAGTCTCACACCGAACCCGACGACCTTCCGCCTTGAAGGGCCTGTCCCAGCCGGACGCGAGCCTGATTCAAGATCGCCTGCAGTAGCACCGATCGACTGCAGGGCGATAGGAGCAGGACACGTTGTGGGAACGAGTCGGCCTGTAAGCCGGGTTCTGTACCGCCGCCGGAGCGGCAGTGACGGTCATCCATCTGGGACCACCGTTGCCGGTGGCCTCGTGCGGTCTACCCGCAGGCATCGGGCGGGCCGCCCTCGAGCGCCTGCGCAGGAGCCCCGAGAGGCTCCTTTCTTGACCTTGCTCCGGGTGGGGTTTGCCGAGCCGACCGGGTCACCCCGGCCGCTGGTGCGCTCTTGCCGCACCGTTTCACCCTTACCAGGGCCGAAGCCCTGGCGGTCTGTTTTCTGTGGCACTTTCCCGCGGGTCACCCCGGGTCGCTGTTAGCGACCACCCTGCCCTGTGGAGCCCGGACTTTCCTCGACGGCTGGTTGCCGCCGCGACCGTCCGGCCGACTCGTCCC
>JAYSQK010000504.1:0-2002 GCA_043721555.1 Frankiales bacterium | reverse complement strand
ACGGCCGCGGCCGCCCGCACCCTCGGCGCGGCGTTCGACGGGCGCTTCGTACTCGGGCTCGGGGTGAGCCACCGGCCGCTGGTCGAGCGGCTGCGCGGCCACGAGTACGGCCCGCCGCTGACGGCGATGCGCAGCTACCTCGAGGCGCTGGCCGGCGCGACCTACGCCGTCGCCGGCGCCGAGCCGATGCCGACGACGGTGCTGGCCGCACTCGGGCCGAAGATGCTCGCGCTCGCCGGGGAGCAGGCCGACGGGGCGCATCCCTACCTGGTCACCCCCGAGCACACCGCGCAGGCGCGGGCGATCCTCGGCCCGGACAAGGTGCTCGCGGTCGAGCAGGCCGTCGTGCTCGACGACGACGTCGACCAATGGCGGCGGCGGGCGCACTGGCACCTGGAGATCTACACCGGGCTGCCGAACTACCGGCTGTCCTGGCAGCGGCTGGGCTTCGGCGAGGCCGATTGGGTGCGTGGGGGCAGTGATCGCCTCAAGGAGGCGCTGGTGACCCGCGGGATCGAGGCGGCCCGCGCGCGGGTGCGCGCGCACCTCGACGCCGGCGCCAGCCACGTGTGCGTCCAGGTGCTCGGGGCCGACGCTGTCGACGTGCCGGTGCTGGACTGGCGGCGGCTCGCGCCGGCGCTGCTTTGAGCTCAGCCTGGCGCCCCGGCTCGCAGGTGGCTCCACGCCCAGCTCGGCGTACTGGCGTAGTCGTACGCCGAGGTCCCCAATGCCCCTGCTGCCCGGGCCGCGCGGGCGAAGCCGTCGTAGTCCGCGCCCGAGGACGCACCCGCGAGGCCGCCGGCGTAGGCCACCGGCACGTTGCCGAGATGCCGCCGGACCCGCCGGAGGTCCTCAGCGGTCGAGGTCGCGGCGTCCCGCCAGCGCGGGAAGGTGCGGTACGCCGTGTAGTAGCCCATCGGCAGCCACACGTCGTACGACGGCTTCAGCAGCTGCCAGGGGAAGGATCCGCCCCAGTAGCCGGGGTGGATGATCTCGGTCAGCACCGGGGGCAGAACGATCGCCGACACCGGCTTGGCCGTGTAGCGCCGCAATCGACGGGAGAGCGCGACGAGCCGGCTGTTCCGCAGGCCCACCGCGACCCGGGTGTCCTCGATGTCCACGCCGTAGGCGTCGAAGTGCTGGCCGGCACTGGTGAACTCGACCATCGCGGCGAGATGGCGCCAGTCGGCCGCCGGGTCCTGGAACGTCGGGAGGTACCACGCCACGACGCGCAGGCCCTTGGCGTGCGCTGTCGTGAGGATGGCGCCGAGCCGGTCCGGCGACAGCAGGGCGCCGGGGGTCGCCGTCGACTGCTTGGCCGCCTGCAACCAGATCGTCCGGACGCCCCGGTCCTTCATGCCCTGCACGGAGGCGGCGGTGACCGCCGGGGCGGCTACCAGCTCCCGGCTGAAGTCGTAGCCGTCGACCCAGGTGCCGAGGCCCCGGAACGGCCGGCGGTCGGCGTGCGTCGGGACCGGCGCCGCCTGTGCGGAGGCGCCGGTGAGCAGGGCCAAGCCCAGCGCGGCGATCGGGGCAAGCGGGCGAAGGCGACTGAACAGCATGCCGCCCACCTCGGCAGCCGGCCGGCGCTGCTTGAGTGGCGCCCCCGCCAGAACCCCGTAGCAGGAGCCGGGCCGCAACCCGTCACATCGCTCACCCGTGCTGCGGCGCCGGCTCCGGCCGGGTCCTTGGCTCAGACCGACGCGGTTTCCTTCTCGAGCTCGGCCTCTTTCTCGACCGGCGACCCGACGACCATCGAGCGGTAGCTCTCGATGATGGCCATGAACTCCTGGTGCTCCTGCTGCGGCACGCCGACGTGGTAGAGCGTCGCCGCGATCTCGCCGGCGACGATGTCGAATTCGAACTCCGATACCTGCAGGTGCGCGTGCGACTCCAGCATGTCGCGTCCCGGATAGCACTTGGGGCCGCCGGTCTGCTCGATGGACCACGCCGTCACCAGGTACTTGAAGCCGGCATGCCCCTTCTGGTCGTGGAAGGCCTG
>JAYSQK010000503.1:0-3993 GCA_043721555.1 Frankiales bacterium | reverse complement strand
CTGGTGGCCCCGAAGGCCGAGATCCTCGCGCAGCTGGTGGCCCAGGCCGCGCCGGCCGCGCTCATCGTGGCCTCGACCGCCGACTCCAAGGAGGTCGCGGCCCGCGTCGCCATCAAGACCGGCAGCGGCATCCTCACCGACGCGGTCGCCCTGGACGCGGACGGCACCACGACCCAGTCGGTGTTCGGCGGCGGCGTCGTGGTCAGGTCGAAGGTGACCGTCGGCACGCCGATCATCACGATCCGCCCGAACAGCACCCCGCCGGTCGAGCAGCCGGGCGCCGCAGAGGTCGTCCAGGTCGCCGTCACGGTGTCCGACGCGGCCAAGGCCTCCCGGATCATCGAGAGCGTCGTCGAGAGCAAGGGTGGCCGGCCGGACCTCGGCGAGGCGAGCATCGTCGTCTCGGGTGGTCGCGGGGTCGGCTCGCCGGAGAACTTCTCGATCATCGAGGCGCTCGCCGACTCCCTCGGCGCCGCCGTTGGCGCCTCGCGAGCCGCGACCGACGCCGGCTGGTACCCCCACCAGAACCAGGTCGGGCAGACCGGCCGGACGGTCTCGCCGCAGCTCTACATCGCGGCCGGCATCTCCGGCGCGATCCAGCACCGGGCCGGGATGCAGACCAGCAAGACCATCGTGGCGATCAACAAGGACCCGGAGGCGCCGATCTTCGAGTTGGCCGACTTCGGTCTCGTCGGTGACCTCAACACGGTCGTGCCGGCCCTCACCGAGGCGATCACCAAGCGCAAGGGCTAGTCCCACCACAGACCGACGGCCGGCTCTCCTCTCGCCAGGAGCAGCCGGCCGTCGTCAGTACGACGTACCGGTCAACTGTTCCGACACGGTCCACAGCCGGGCGGCGACGGCGTCGTCCTTGGCGGCGGCGCTGCGACCGACCTGCTTGGGGTGCCCGCGCAGCTCGAGCAAGCCGGGACCGAAGTACTGCCCGCCGTGGACGCCGGGGGCGGTAGCCGCGTAGAGCGAGGGCCAGGCGCCGGCGGCATCGGACTGCGCGATGGTGGCGTTGCCGACCCGCATGAGGGCCTCCATCAGTGGCTGACCCTGGCCGGTCTGCAGGTGCGTCGCGGCGTAGCCGGGGTGGGCCGCCACTGCGGTCAGGCGGTCGCCGTAGCGCCGGTCGAGCTCGCGGGTGAACAGCAGGTTGGCCAGCTTGCTCTGGCCGTACGCGCTCCACCGCCGGTAGGTCCGCTCGCCCATCAGGTCGTCGAACGCGATCGAACCCAGCCGGTGCGCGCCGCTCGACACGGTGACGACCCGGGCCGCCGGCGCGGCCAGCAGCAAGGGGAGCAACCGGCCGGTGAGCGCGAAGTGCCCGAGGTGGTTCGTACCGAGCTGCAACTCGAAACCGTCCTCGGTCAAGGTCCGGGGCGGCGCCATGACGCCGGCATTGTTGACCAGCAGATCCAGCCTCTCGACCCGGCCGGCGACCTCCGTGGCCGCCGCCCGCACCGAGGCGAGCGAGGACAGGTCGAGGGCCACCAGCTCACCCGACCCGCCGGCGAGCCGGAGCCGGCCGAGGGCCTGCTCGGCGCGCTGCGGGCTGCGGCAGGCCATCAGCACCCGCGCACCGTGCCGGGACAGCTCGAGCGCGGTGTGGAACCCGAGCCCCGAGTTGGCCCCGGTGACCAGGGCCGTGCGCCCGGACTGGTCCGGCAGGTCGGCGGGGCTCCAGCGGCTCATGCGGCCAGATTGCCACGGCGGCGCGGTTCCGGCTGGCCGGGCTAGGCTGCGGCCGTGGCCTACCTCGACCATGCGGCCTCGACGCCGATGCTGCCCGAGGCTGTGGCGGCGGTCACCGCTGCCATGGCCTGGCCCGGCAATGCGTCCTCGCTGCACGCCGCCGGCCGCCGGGCCCGACGAAGCGTCGAGGAGTCCCGCGAGGAGCTCGCGGCGGCGCTCGGTGCGCGACCGTCGGAGGTGCTGTTCGCCGGCGGTGGCACCGAGAGCGACAACCTCGCCGTCAAGGGGATCTTCTGGGCCCGTCGTACCGCTGACCCGCGCCGGACCCGGATCCTCGCCAGCGCCGTGGAGCACCACGCCGTCCTGGATTCGGTGGAGTGGCTGGTCGCCCACGAGGGCGCGTCGGTGACCTGGCTTGAGGTCGACCATCAGGGCCGGGTGCACCCGGACGTGCTTACCGACGCGCTCGACGACGACGTCGCTCTCGCCACGGTGATGTGGGCCAACAACGAGGTCGGCACGGTCCAGCCGATCAGGGCGCTGACCGAGGTCGCCCACGAGCGGGGGGTGCCCCTGCACACCGACGCCGTGCAGGCGGTCGGCCAGCTGCATGTCGACTTCGCCGCCAGCGGGGTGGACGCGATGACCGTCACGGGGCACAAGTTCGGCGGGCCGCTCGGGGCGGGCGCGTTGCTGCTCGGCCGCGACGTCGAGTGCACGCCGCTGCTGCACGGCGGCGGCCAGGAGCGCGATGTCCGCTCGGGCACCTTCGACACCCCCGCTCTCGCCGGCCTCGCGGTCGCGGCCACGCTCGCCACCCAGCGCCAGCCGGCGAGCGCCGAGCGGTTGGCCGGCCTGCGCGATGACCTCGTACGACGGGTGCTGGCCGCCGTCCCGGACGCGGTCCTCAACGGCGACCCCGGCCAGGGCAGGCTCCCCGGCGGCGCCGGCCCCGGCCGGCTCCCCGGCAATGCGCACTTCTCCTTCCCCGGCTGCGAAGGGGACTCGCTGCTGCTGCTGCTGGACGCCCGCGGGGTCGAGGTGTCGACGGGTTCGGCCTGCTCGTCCGGCGTCGCCCGCCCCTCGCACGTGCTGGTGGCCATGGGCGCCGACGAGGACCGCGCCCGCGGATCCTTGCGCTTCTCACTCGGGCACAACTCGACGGCGCAGGACGTGGACGCGCTGCTCGCGGCCCTGCCGGCAGTGGTGGAGCGGGCCCGGCGGGTGCCGGCCCGGTGACGTCGCCCTCGTGAGGCTGCTCGCCGCCATGTCCGGCGGCGTCGACTCGGCGGTCGCGGCGGCGCTGGCCGTCGAGGCTGGCCACGACGTCACCGGCGTCCATCTGGCGCTGTCCAGCGCCCCGGCAGCCCTGCGCACCGGTTCGCGTGGGTGCTGCTCGCGTGAGGACGCCCGAGATGCCGCCCGCGCCGCCGACGTGCTTGGCATTCCCTTCTACGTCTGGGATCTCGCCGAGCGCTTCCGTGCGGATGTCGTCGAGGACTTCGTCGCGCAGTACGCCGCCGGCCGGACCCCCAACCCCTGCCTGCGGTGCAACGAGAAGATCAAGTTCGCGGCGGTCCTCGACCGGGCGCGGGCGCTCGGCTTCGACGCGGTCGTCACCGGCCATCACGCCCGGCTCGACGACGGGGTGCTGCGCCGCTCGGCCGACGCCGCCAAGGACCAGTCCTACGTGCTCGCCGTCCTTACCCCGGACCAGCTGGCCGGGGCGGTCCTGCCACTCGGGCGGCTCACCAAGGCGCAGGTGCGCGCCGAGGCGGCCGCCCGCGGGCTCGGCGTCGCGGACAAGCCCGACAGCCACGACATCTGCTTCATCGCCGACGGCGATACCCAGGGTTTCCTGCGGGACCGGCTCGGCGCGCAGCCCGGACCGGTCGTCGACGCCCTCACCGGCGCGGTCGTCGGGCAGCACGACGGGGCCTACGCCTACACCGTCGGCCAGCGCCGGGGCCTCGCGCTGAGCGTGCCCGCCGCCGACGGACGCCCCCGCTACGTCCTGTCGGTCTCCCCGGTCGACCGCACGGTGACGGTCGGGCCGTCGGCCGCTCTGGAGGTCCGGACGGTCCGCACCGGGGCGCCGGTCTGGAGTTCGCCGCGGGCCCTGCCGCTGGGCTGCGAGGTGCAGCTGCGCGCGCACGGGGCCCTGCACAGCTGCACCGCGACGGACCACGGCGGCGGCTGGTCGCTCGCCCTCGACACCCCAGCAACGGGCATCGCCCCCGGCCAGACCGCGGTCCTGTACGACGGGGACGAAGTCCTCGGCAGCGCGACCGTCGC
>JAYSQK010000502.1:0-1642 GCA_043721555.1 Frankiales bacterium | reverse complement strand
ACCCTCGATGAGATGCAACGGGTCGGTGAGGCCCTGTCGTTGATCCTCGATCTGTAGCAGAGCCCGCTTCTCACCGGCCTTCACTCGGCGACCGGATCGTTCCCGGTAGCGGTTCGGCTGCGGAACCAATCGCACACGGTTCGCCATGACCGCTATTTGCGGATCGCTGCCCTCGGCAGGTCGAACCCTCGAACCTACGGGAGGTCTCATGGTTCAATCCGCTGCCCTTGTCGGCTTCGTCGGCGTTAGCCGGGTGCCGTCCTTCAGGTGGACGGCGTCCGACGGGGGTTTCGGTCCTGCTCGGGGCGTGCCGTCGGACCCGCTCCTCAAAGGTCGGTCGGCATGACGTCGTTGACGAGCAGGATTGCCTCGTCGGTCGGGCCGGCGACGCGAGCGTGTCATCGTGGGGCTATGCGACTGGTGTACGACGCCGCGGGCGGGGCCGACGGCTTGCTGCGCCTTGCCGACGCCTGGCACACCAGGGTGATGGCCGACGAGGTGGTCAGCCACGCGTTCAGCCACGGATTCCATCCCGAGCACAGCCGGCGGCTCGCCGCCTATTGGGCGGAGGCACTCGGCGGCCCGACGACCTATTCAGACTCATGCGGCGACGAGACATCTGTGGTGCGGATGCACAGCGGCAACGGCCCGCACGAGGAGATGGATCGTCGAGCGATCGCCTGCTTCGACCAGGCCCTGGCCGACGTCGGCCTCGCTGGCGACGAGGGGCTGCGACAGGTGCTGCACGACTACTTCGTGTGGGCCACCAGGACCACGATGTCCCAGTATCAGCGGTCCGCAAATGACGTCCCGGAAGGACTGCGCATCCCGCGATGGTCGTGGGACGGACTCGTCAAACGGGACGGGTCGGACGCGACCTGATCGCGCACCGCCCGGGCAGCGCAGTCTCGCCGACACCGAAGCCGAACCGGCTGCATGCTCGTGGTCAATGGACCCGCAAGGGCCGCATATCCCTGGCGGGACGACGTCGCGGCCACGACGGGGACGCTGCGGCGTAACCGGAGCCGTTTTGCTTGCGGGACGCGAGGGCGCCTTCCACAACGGTTTGGCACGAACCGACCGGGCAGGGATCCCTCGCGCAAGGTGCCCACGCTGGCGCAGGAAGCTGCCATGCTGCCGGCATGCGCGACCCGTGGGAGGGGATTGCCCCGGACGGAACCATCGTCACCGGCGCTGATCGCCGCCGAGTGTCGGCTGCTTTCGAGCCGGTCCTGACCGCCTACATCGCCGCGATCGATGACCCGCGGGTGTCGGTGTACCTCTACGGCTCAGTGGCCACCGGGGTCGCCCATGTGGGTGTTTCCGACGTCGACCTGCTCACCATCGGTCTGTCCGATGCCGCGGCGGGCGCGGTGCAGCAGTTGCTCAGCGGCCGGTTCCGCCACCTCACCCGCGCCGTGGAGATCGGGGCGGCCCAACCGCAGGATTTCAGCGGCGAGGGTGACCAGGCCTACGGCAACCGGGTTTTCCTGAAGCACTATTGCGTGCTGCTGGCCGGCCCCAGCCGGCACGCCGCCCTGCCTCGGGCCGCTGCCGACGCAAGAGCCGCCAGGGGATTCAACGGTGACATCGATCGGCACTTCCAGGGCTGGCGAGCTGCGTTGCACGGGCAACCTGACGC
>JAYSQK010000501.1:0-1798 GCA_043721555.1 Frankiales bacterium | reverse complement strand
CCAGCCGGAGCTGGTGGTCTTGACGACGGGGGCCTGCACGTAGCCGAGCTTGCCCTTGACCGGGGAGTCGCTCCCCTCCAGGGAGCCGGCCGCGGAGGTGGCGTCGTACCACATCGCGACCTTGGACTGTTCGAGGTTGTTCAGGCACTCGGCGAAACCGGCCTGCGGCGCGCCGGACTCGCCGTGCTTGCGCACCAGGTCGACGTAGAACTGGGTGGCCGCCTGGAATTCCGGGGCGTTGACCTGAGCCTTCCAGTCCTTGGTGAACCAGGTGCCCCCGAAGGTGTTGACGACAGTCGTCAGGGGCGCCATCACCTCACCCCAACCGGGCAGACCGCGCAGGCAGATCCCCTTCATGCCGGGCTTGGCGCCGTCGAGTTTGGCGGCCAAGTCGGCGACCTGCGGCCAGGTGGGCTTCTCGGGCATCGTTAAGCCCTTCGCGGCGAAGATGTCCTTGCGGTACATGAGGAAGGAGGACTCGCCGTAGAAGGGCTCGCCGTAGACCTTGCCGTCGGCGCCGGTGAGCGACGCCGCCATCGGCTTGAGGATGTCGGCCTGGTCGAACTTCGGGTCCGAGGTCACCTTGTCCAGCGGGGCAAGCCAGCCGTTCTTGTTGTAGATCGGGATCTCGTAGTTGCTGACGGTGGCGACGTCGTACTGCCCGGCCTGGCTGGAGAACTCCTGGCTGATCTTGTCCCGGACGTCGTTCTCGGGCAGCACCGTGTAGTTGACCTTGATCCCGGTCTTGGCGGTGAAGCCCTCCTGGGTGAGCTTCTGCAGTTGCAGCATCGGCGGGTTGTTCACCATCAGGACGTTGATCGACGTCGCACTTTTGCCACCGCCACCGCCGCCACTGCCGCCACCGGCGCCGGAGCAGCCGGCCGCGAGCAGGCTCACCACCAATCCGCCCAGGACGTAGCTACTCGATCGGCGCGGGGTCATCGGCATGACGAGGTTCTCCTTGGAGGGGGATGGCACCGGCACAGCGCTCAAATGAGCGCTAGCCTGCTCGAACTGCATGGAGCATCCTGTGCTGGTAGGTCCTTGTCAACGGAACGCCGCTGCAATTCGGTCAGGGAGGTCACTGTTGTCCGACGTTGCGCTGACCCGACCGGCCGAGCTCGTCCTGACCGCGTCGGTCGCCCGCCGCTTCTACCTGGAGAACAAGAGCAAGAGCGACATCGCGGTGGAGTTCGGACTGAGCCGCTTCAAGGTGGCCCGGTTGCTCGACCAGGCCCGGGCGTCCGGTCTGGTGCGGATCGAGTTCGACCACCACGGCGACCTCGACCTGGAGCTGTCGAGCCGGCTGCAGACGACGTACGGCCTGCAGCATGCGCTCGTGGTCGTCGCCCCTCAGAACGACGAGAGCGAGGTACGCCGGCACCTGGGCGAGGCCGCGGCCCACCTGCTGACCGAGATCGTCACCGAGCAGGACGTGCTCGGCCTGGCCTGGGCCCGCTCACTGCTCGCCATCCCGCTCGCGCTTCGCAGCCTGGCCCGCTGCCCGGTCGTCCAACTCACCGGAGCGCTCGACCGCGCAGCCCAGATGGACGACGGGGCAGTCGAACTCATCCGTGGGGTGGCCCGGGTCGCGGCCGGTCCGGCGCACTTCTTCTACGCGCCGATGATCCTGCCCGACGAGGCCACGGCCGCCGTGCTGCGCCGCCAACGCGACGTCGCGCAGACAATGGAGCAATACCCTCGGCTGACCAAGGCGGTGCTCGGGATCGGGTCCTGGCAGCCCGGCCGCTCGACCGTCGTCGACGCGATCGGGGTGACGACCTGGCGTGAGCTGCAC
>JAYSQK010000500.1:0-19747 GCA_043721555.1 Frankiales bacterium | reverse complement strand
TCCTGGAGTTGAGCGCCTTGTCGTCGTCGCCGGCGACCGCGGCGTACTTGTCGTACATCGCCTTGACGGTCTTGGCGGCGACCTGGGCGGCGGTCGGGTCGTAGATCCCGCACGGCACGTCGCAGTGGGCCGAGACGATGGTGGCGGGGGTCAGGAAGCGGGGCAGCCGCATGATGGGTCTCCTCTGGTCGTGTCCTTCGACCCTAGTCCGGGAGGGGGAGCGCGTGCGCCTCGGGACGGTCCTGGTCACCGGCCCCTCGATGCTGCCCGTCCTTGCTGAGGGCGACTGTCTCGTCGTACGCCGGGGCAGTGGCGTGCGGGCCGGGGACGTCGTCGTCGCGCGGTTCCGGGAGCGGCCCTCGCTGCTGGTGGTGAAACGCGCGGTGCGCCCCCTCGACGGCGGCTGGGAGTTGGCGTCGGACAATGCCGCGGTGCAGGGGCACGGGCTGACCAGCGGCGTCGGGGACGTCGAGGCGGTCGTGCTGCTGCGCTACTGGCCGCTGCCGGTGCGCAGGCCGTCGTAGTACCCCTGGCAGGCAGCGAAGTCGGGCAGCGACCCGGCCTGCTGCGCCTGGGCGAGGGTCGGGGCGGCGGCGTCCTTGTCCGACAGCAGCGGCTCGATGTCGGCTGGCCAGGGCAGGCCGAGCGCCGGGTCGAGCGGGTGGATGCCGTGCTCACCCGACGGGTTGTAGGGCTCGGACACCAGATAGGTCACGGTCGCGTCGTCGGTGAGGGCCAGAAAGGCGTGGCCCAGCCCCTCGGACAGGTACACGCCACGCCGGTCGACGTCGTCCAGCCGCACGCTGTCGCTGACGCCGAAGGTCGGCGAACCGACCCGCAGGTCGACCACGATGTCCAGCACGGCGCCACGGGTGCAGTAGACGTACTTCGCCTGCCCTGGCGGCACATCGGCGAAGTGGACCCCGCGCAAGGTGCCCCGCTGGCTGACCGAATGGTTGGCCTGCCGGATCGTGAACGGGTGGCCAACGGCAGCTTCGAGCACCGGCGCCTTGAACCACTCCAGGAAGACGCCACGGGGGTCCGGCCACTGCTTCGGCGTGAACGCCCAGGCCCCGGGGACAGCCAATTGCTCGACCTGCACCTACAGGACCTTTCCGAGAAAAGAACGGGTGCGCTCGTGCCGAGGCGCGGTGATGACCTGCTCGGGCGGGCCTGCTTCGACGACGACCCCCTCGTCCATGAACACGACGGTGTCGCCGACCTCGCGGGCGAAGGCCATTTCGTGCGTCACGACGATCATGGTCATGCCGTCGCGGGCGAGACCCCGCATCACATCGAGCACCTCCCCGACGAGCTCGGGGTCCAGCGCGCTCGTCGGCTCGTCGAACAGCATCAGCTTGGGTTTCATGGCCAGCGCCCGGGCGATCGCGACGCGTTGCTGCTGACCGCCCGAGAGCTGCGCCGGGTAGGCGTCCAGCTTGTCCGACAGGCCGACCCGGTCCAGCAGGGCCCGGGCCTGCTCGACGGCTTGGCCCTTCGACATCTTCTTCACCCGGATCGGCGCCTCGACGATGTTGCCCAGCGCCGTCATGTGCGGGAACAGGTTGAAGCGCTGGAAGACCATGCCGATCTCGGCGCGTTTGCCGGCAGTCTCGTTCTCCTTGAGCTCGTGCAGCTTGTCGCCCTTCTGGCGGTAGCCGACGAGCTCGCCGTCGACTGAGAGCCGCCCCCCGTCGAGCTTTTCGAGGTGGTTGATGCAGCGCAGGAACGTCGATTTGCCCGAGCCGGACGGGCCGATCAGGCAGCAGACCTCGCGTGGCCGCACGACCAGGTCGATCCCCTTGAGCACCTCGAGCTTGCCGAAGTGCTTGTGCACGCTCTCGGCGAGCACCATCGGCGTGGTCACTGCCGCAGTCCTCCTCTCAGGTTGATCCGGATCTTCTGCAGCGGTGTCAGCGTGACGTTGCGGCTGGCGCCCCGGGAGAATCGGCGCTCGAGGTAGAACTGGAACACGCTGAAGATGCTCGTCAGCAGCAGGTACCAGGTGGCCACGGTGAACAACAGCTCCACGACCAGCAGGTTGGTGCTCGAGATCGCGGTGGCGGCGAAGGTCAGCTCGGCGTACTGAATAGTGAAGGCGAGCGAGCTGGTCTTGAGCATGTTGATGAACTCGTTGCCGGTCGGCGGGATGATCACCCGCATCGCCTGCGGCAGCACGATCCGCCGCAGCAGCAGCCCGCGGGTCATCCCCAGCGCCTGGGCCGCCTCGGTCTGGCCCTCGTCCACTGCGCCGAGCCCGGCCCGGACGATCTCGGCCATGTAGGCACCTTCGTTGATGCCCAACCCGAGCAGCGCCGCGAGGAACGGCGTCATGACGTCGGTGGTCTTCGACGAACCGAGACCCGGCAGCGACAGCGTGGGGAAAACCAGCGCGAGGTTGTACCAGATCAGCAGCTGCAGCAGCACCGGCGTCCCACGGAAGAACCAGATGTAGGCCCAGGCGGCACTGCTGGTCACCGGGTTGCGGGACTGCCGCATGACGGCCGCGATGACGCCGAGCGCGATGCCCATCGCCTGGGCGAGCACGCTGATCAGCAGGGTGTGCCACGCGCCGGTGACGATCGTGTCGAAGGTGAAATAGCGGCGGGTGACATCCCATTTGATGTCGCTGCTGGCGAAGGCCCTGACCAGCAGCGCGAGCAGGACGACGACGACCACACCGCTGAGGTACCGGCCCCAGTGGCGGACCGGGACCGCGACCAGTTGCTCCGGCGCGGCGCCGGTCGCCGTGGTGGTCACGAGCCGCCGTTGACCGTCGCCGTCGTGACGGCGCCCTGGGTGACCTTCCACTTCTCCAGGATCTTGGTGTATTCGCCGCTGGTGATCAGCGCCTGCACCGCCTTCTGCAGCGCGTCCCGGATCTGGGTGTCCTCCTTGCGGATCCCGATGCCGTAGGGACCGGCCGCGATCTGCTCGCCGACCACCTCATAGCTGTCCGGCGCCTGCTGCGCCGTGTAGGCGGCCACCGGGAAGTCGTTCATGTCGGCGACGGTGCGGCCCTGCTTGAGCTGCAGCAGCGCCTCGGTGTCCCGGTCGAACTTGAGCACCTTGAGCTCTTTGCCGGTGGTCTTGCACTTGGCCTGCTGTGCCTTGGAGACGTCGTCCTGTGTCGTGCCGCGCTGGATGGCGATCGTCTTGCCGCAGAAGTCGTCCAGGGTCTTGATCGCGTTCGGGTTGCCCTTCTTGACCAGGATCGACGTGCCGGCGGTGAAGTAGTCGACGAAGTCGATCTCGGCCTGGCGCTTCTTGGTGTCGCTCATCGAGCTCATGATCAGGTCGATCCGCTTGCTCTTGAGCGACGTGATCAAGCCGTCGAAGGTGCCGTTCTCGAGCTTGAGGGTCACGCCGAGTTGCCCGCCGATGGCCTTGGCCAGGTCGGCGTCGATCCCGATGATGGTCTTGCCGTCCTTGTCGTAGAACTCGACAGGCGCGTAGGCGACGTCCGAGCCCACGGCCAGGCTGCCCTTGTCGCGGACCGCCTGCGGCAGCAAGGACGCCAGCGGCGCGTTGGCAGTCTTGACCTTGCTGACCGTGGGGGACTTGGTGCTCGACCCGCAGCCGGTGAGGGCGAGGGCGACAGCGGCCAGGATCGCGGCCGTGCGCGGAAGGACGGTCGTTGACTTCACAGAGGGTCTCCAGATCAGCAGGTGCGCCCATCGTGCCAGTCGGCAGCCCGATCGGTCAGCACATCGTGGCGCGGGTCCGGTATGGCACCATCGTCCGGCCGGGTGATCCCCGTCCGACGCACCGCGTCGCCACCCCCGCCGCGCCCATGTCCCGTCGTACGACGTCGTGCCGTAGGCCGGCCCGGCCATCCCCGGAGGTGCGCGTGAATCCCCGACTGGAGGACCCGAACGTGGTCGACCCGCGTGACGCAGATCCGGCCTTCGCCCTGCATCGCGGCGGCAAGATCGAGGTGGTCTCAAGCGTCCCGCTGGCCACCCGCGAGGACCTGTCACTGGCCTATACGCCGGGCGTCGCGCGGATCTGCACCGCCATCGCGGCCGACCCCGAGCTGGCCTACGACTACACCTGGAAGGCGCGGACCGTCGCGGTGGTCACCGACGGCACGGCCGTGCTCGGGCTGGGCGACATCGGACCTACCGCCGCGCTGCCGGTGATGGAGGGAAAAGCCCTGCTGTTCAAGCACTTCGGCGGCATCGACGCTGTCCCGATCTGCCTGGACGTCACTGACGTCGACGAGCTCGTCGAGACCGTCGTGCGCCTCGCTCCCGGCTTCGGCGGGATCAACCTCGAAGACATCAGCGCGCCGCGCTGCTTCGAGATCGAGCGGCGCCTGCAGGCCAGGCTCGACATCCCGGTCTTCCACGACGACCAGCACGGCACCGCCATCGTGGTGCTCGCCGCGCTGCGCAACGCCGCGCGGCTCACCGGTCGCACCCTGGCCGATCTGCGGGTCGTCACCTCCGGCGCCGGGGCGGCCGGGATCGCCGTGTCCAAGATGATCCTCGAGGCCGGCATCGGTGACCTCGCCATCGCCGACAGCAAGGGGATGGTGCACGCGGGGCGCGCCGACCTCAACGAGGAGAAGCAACGCTTTGCGGCGATCAGCAACCGGGGCGGCCTCACCGGCAGCGTCCTGGCGGCCCTGGTCGGCGCCGACGTGTTCGTCGGGCTGTCGTCCGGGACGATTCCGGCCGAGGCGGTGGCCACGATGGCCAAGGACTCGATCATCTTCGCGATGGCCAACCCCGAGCCCGAGATCCACCCCGACGTGGCGCACGCCTCCGGGGCGCGGGTCGTCGCGACCGGACGCAGCGACTTCCCGAACCAGATCAACAACGTGCTGGCCTTCCCCGGCGTCTTCCAGGGCGCGATGGGGGTGCGGGCGTCCCGCATCACCGAGGGGATGAAGCTGGCCGCGTCCGAGGCCCTCGCCGCCGTCGTCGGCGACGACTTGTCGCCCGAGTGCGTCATCCCGTCGGTGTTCGACCCGCGGGTGGCGCCCGCGGTGGCCGGGGCAGTGGCGGCCGCGGCCCGCACCGAGGGCGTCGCCCGCCGCTGACCGCCGCCCCCTCCCGGGGGGAACTAGGGTCGGCGGCATGCTCGCAGTCACCTGCACGGCCCAGTCCATGGACGATCCGCTGTCCGGCCTCACGGTCGGCGAGCGTCCTGATCCCGTCGTACCCGACGGCTGGGTGCGCGTCAGCCTCAAAGCCGCCGCGCTCAACCACCACGACCTGTGGTCGCTCAAAGGCGTGGGCCTGCCGGCGGACAAGCTGCCGATGGTGCTCGGCTGCGACGGCGCCGGCCTGCTCGACGACGGCACCGAGGTGGTCGTGCACGCCGTCGTGACGAGCCCGACCTGGACCGGCGACGACACCCTGGACCCGAAACGGTCGCTGCTGTCCGAGGTGCACGACGGCACCCTCGCCGAGCAGGTCGTCGTACCCGCACGCAATGTGCTGGCCAAGCCGCCCGAGTTGACCTGGGAGCAGGCGGCCTGCCTGCCGACGGCGTGGCTGACCGCCTACCGGATGCTGTTCACCCAGAGCGGGCTCACGCCGGGGCAGACCGTGCTCGTCCAGGGCGCCGGTGGTGGCGTCGCGACGGCCGCGATCGTGCTGGCCCGGGCCGCGGGTTTCGTGGTGTGGGCAACCAGTCGCGACGAGGGCAAGCGGGCCAAGGCGCTCGAGCTCGGTGCGCACCAGGCGTTCGAGTCCGGCGCGCGATTGCCCGGCAAGGTCGATGCGGTCCTCGAAACGGTCGGCAAAGCCACCTGGTCGCACTCGCTGCGCGCGCTGCGTCCCGGCGGCACCATCGTGGTCTCCGGCGCGACCAGCGGCCCCGACCCGTCGGCCGACCTCAACCGGCTGTTCTTCCTGCAGCTGCGGGTGGTCGGCTCGACGATGGGCACCCGCGACGAACTGGCCGCGCTGCTGCGGATGGTCGCGGCCACCGGCGTGCGGCCGGTCATCGACGACGTCCGGCCGATGTCGCAGGCCGCCGGGAGCTTCGCGAAGATGGCTGGTGGGGACGTCTTCGGCAAGCTCGTCCTCACGACCTGATCGGAGCCGCGGCGTGGTGCTGCCCGTCCACGACATCAACCCGACCCGTCGTACGCCGGTGGTCAATTACCTGCTGATCGCCATCAACGTCGTGGTCTTCGTGCTGAGCCCGGTGGTCACCCACGTCGTCGGCGGCGACGCACAGGCCCAGCAGTGCAAACAGGTCGCGTTCTTCGATCAGTACGCCGCGAAGCCCGTTGAGCTGCTGCGCAACCGGCAGGAGCCGGTCGGGGCGACCGGCCGGCTGGGACGCGACGCGCAGGGCCGGATCGGCTGCATCGAGCAGCAGCCGGCACCGTTCCACAAGACGCCCGTGCTGTCGGTATTGACCGCGATGTTCCTGCACGGCGGCTGGCTGCACCTGCTCGGCAACATGCTGTTCCTGTACGTCTTCGGCAACAACGTCGAGGACCGGCTGGGCCGGCTGCGCTACCTCGCCTTCTATCTCGGCTGCGGCTATGTCGCTACGTACGGCTTCTCGTTGTTCGCAGCCGGCTCCACCGCGCCGCTCGTCGGCGCTTCCGGGGCGATCGCGGGGGTGCTCGGCGCCTATCTCGTGCTCTATCCGCGGGCGCGGGTCTGGTCGCTGCTGACCTTCCTGTTCTTCCTGCCGGTGCGGCTGCCGGCGTGGTTGGTGCTCGGCTCCTGGTTCGTGCTCCAGTACCTCTACTTCCGCGGTGCGAGCCTGGCCGCCGGCAGCGGCGTCGCGTACGGCGCGCACGTCATCGGCTTCGTCGTCGGAGCGGCGCTGGTGCTGCCCCTCCGCGGGACGGCCCGGCCCGCGCAGCTGCATCCCCGCTGGGGGCCCCACGCCAGGCGTTGACCGGCGGGTGACACTGAGGTCGTGAGGCGGTGATGAGCTCCTGGACGGACTTCACGGCGCCCTGCCCGCGCGGGCATCCGGGGGCGCGGTGGCGCAGCGCCCTGGAGGAGGTCGTCGGGGTGGCCGGGCACGACTACCTGGGCCTGCAGGTGCCGACCTACCGGATCGAGTGCGATCGCTGCGACGCCGAGCCCGTCGTGCGAGCATGACCGATGACGCTCGTCCTGCTGTGAGGAGAACGCATTGCCCGGCGCGGGTCGACGTCGCTGCTGGGCGCTGCTTGCGGTCCAGCTCGTCGCTGGCTGCGCCGGTTCGACGCCGCGCGCGACATCGGCGCCGCGCGCGACACCGGCCCCTGCGCCGTCCACGCACCGGCCGGCGGGTCACCCGCCCCGGGCGACGTCTTCACCCGGGACGACGACCGTCCGCGCGCCGGTCCGCCGGGTGCCGACCGGTCGGCCGGTCACGCTCGCGTTCGGCGGTGACGTGCACTTCGAGGGCTCGGTCCGGCGACGTCTGCTCAGCAACCCGGCGACGACGCTCGAGCCGGTCGCGTCCCTGCTCCGCGGCGCCGACCTGGCGATGGTCAACCTGGAGACCTCGGTCACCGACCGGGGCACGCCCGAGCCCAAGCAGTTCGTGTTCCGGGCGCCGGCCTCGGCCTTCACCGCGCTGAAGGCCGGCGGCGTCGACGTCGTCACGATCGCGAACAACCACGGCGAGGACTACGGCCTGGTCGGTCTGGGCGACACCTTGCGCGCGGGTCGAGCCGCCGGGATGCCCATGGTGGGTGCCGGCGCCGACCAGGCAGCTGCCTTCGCTCCGTGGCGTACGACGATCCGGGGCCAGCGGATCGCCGTCATCGGGGCCACCCAGGTGCTGGACGACTTCGCCATCACCCGCTGGGCGGCCGGACCGGGCACGCCGGGGCTCGCCAGCGCCAAGCAGGCCTCGGTGCTGCTCGACGCGGTACGGCGGGCGCGCACCGACAGCGACACCGTCGTGGTCTACCTGCACTGGGGCGTCGAGCGGCACCAGTGCCCGCAGGCCGACGCCACCAACCTCGCCCGGCAGCTGGTGGCAGCCGGCGCGGATGTCGTCGTCGGCTCGCACGCCCACGTGCTGCTCGGCGCCGGCTACCTCGGCGGGGCCTACGTCGACTACGGCCTGGGCAACTTCCTGTTCTACGCCCACGGCAGCGGCCCGGCCACCACGAGCGGGGTGCTGACCCTCACCACCCGTGGGCACGCCGTCGTCGGCGCCCGCTGGAGCCCCGCCGTACTGCATGACGGTACGACGAGTCCGGTCACCGGCTCGGCCGCGGTGGCGGCGATCCGGGCCAGGGACGCACTGCGCGGCTGCGCCGGTCTGGCCGCCCAGCCCTGACCCGCTTCCGGTTCGCCGCCGCCCGCCTGCCCGGTGATCTTGACGATATTGTCGCGCCCACCGGCGTGTCGCCGACCACAACGTCAAGATCGCCGGCGTCAGGGGGTTGGCGTCGGCCCGGGCGTCAGGCTGTCGGTAACAGCCGAGGTTGCCTCGTCGTAGGCGATCCAGCCGTGCTCGTAGTCGTTGCGCCGCGTCCCCGGGCTGGGGGCGTACTCATCGGTGGTCGGGAAGCCGAGCGGGCCCGGCTCGGCCCCGAGCGCGAGGTGGCGTTCGGTGATCGGGCCCCGTGACCAGTGCGCCCCGGTGGCCGGAGAGGCGGCAACCCGGCCGGTCTGGAAGCGGCTCACCCGGCCGCCGGCGACGGCTTCCTCGGCGGCGACGGGGAAGCCGAGGGGCCCCGTCTCGGCGCCCGCTCCGAGGTAGGCCTGGGCGAGCACGTCGCGGACCTCCCACGCCCCGGTGGTTGCGGACCAGGAGATGCGGCCACCTTGCAACGTGACGAAACGCCCTGCTGGCAGGGCGGTCTCGTCCGCGAGTGGGTAGCCCAGGGGGCCCGACTCGGCAGCCAGGGCGGTGTAGCGCCGCGCGAGGTCGGGGCCGAGCAACCGGGCCGGACCGAGCGAGGGGTGCCAGGAGATGCGGCCGTGCTGGAACGCCGAGGCCCGGCCCGCACCGTCGTGCGGCGTGACCGGTCCGGCGATCGGATAGCCGAGTGCGCCGGAGGCCCGGCCGGCCTGGTTGTAGCGGGTGAGGATCGGACCGGTGACCTCGTGGGCGCCGGTCGTCGGGTGCCAGAAGATGTCACCGCGTTGGAACCGGGAGGCCCGCCCCGTCCCGAGCCGGTCGGGGTCGGCGACCGGGAAGCCCAGCAGGCCGGCTTCGGCGCCGAGCAGCCCGAACCGGCCGGCGATCGCGCCGGCGGTGTAGCGGGCGCCGTGCCGGCTGGACCATGACATCCGCCCGTGCTGATAGCGCTGGGCGCGTCCGCCGGGGACGGCCACCTCCCGCCCGATGGTGGCGCCGAGCTCGGACCCGTGTTCACCGAGCGCGACATAGTGCGCGGTGAGGGCGGTGTAGGCACCCGGCAGCTGCGGTGCGTTGTGGTCGCGGGTGGCGTTGTCGGTGGCCGGCGAGGTTCCGCAGCGCTCCCACTTCCAGGGCGGTGTGCACGACACGACCCGGCACTGCACCGCGCCGACCTGCCTGACCTGCTGGTTGCACTGGCCGTACCGGAAGGCGTTGCAGCAGACCCGTCGCTGGTCGCACTGGCCGGCCGGCCCGCAGGTGCATCGGCACGACCAGCACGACGGGCTGCAGATCCCGGCCCGTGCCGAGCCGGTGGAGCAGGTGCAGGTCGCGTTGCAGTCGACGATGTAGCGGGCCCGCCCACCGCACAGCGACGCCCCGTCGGACTTCCACCAGCCAGCGGCGATGGAGCCGGGCGGGCAGGCATTGATCCCGTGGTTGATGGTGGCGCAGAACGCCGTCCAGCCGGTCGAGCACGACGAGCCCGGCCCGCACACCGACGCGTACGCCGTACCGGGCGTGAGCAGGAAGCCGGTCGGGTCCGCCGCCAGGGCGCTGCCGAGCACCCCGGCCCGGACAAGGAAGCCCCGTCGGGAGGTCCGGGTCGCCAGCCAGCCGGTGACGGCTTCGGCGGCGCGGACCGCGACGCCCTGTGGCGCCTGCTTGCCGCCGACCGCCGCCAGCGCGTCGCGGGTCCTCATGCGCGGGCTCCGATCCGCAGGCCGTCGAGCAGGGCAGCCACCTTGGCGCAGCCGGGCAGCCGCCTGGCATGACTGCCGAGCACGACGTGCAGGCACCACGCCCGGCCGGCGGCGGTGAAGAACCACTGGCCACCGCTCTGCCCGGGCAGCGGCCGTTGCAAGGCCCCGGCGGCGAACTCGGCTGGTCGCGGCCGGGGCACACCGGCGTGCGCGAACAGCGGCTGGCGGACCGCTGCCTCGTCGTACTCGAACAGCGCCATGAACACGTCGTCCGGGCCGAGCGTCGTGACGACGCCGCTGCCGAAGTCGCCCCGCTCGCGGGGCAGCGGCACCGTCGCGGCGTGCAGCAGCAGGTTGCCCGGCTGGTGCGGCGTCGAGACCGGCTGCCGGCGCGCCCGGACCTCCCATCCGCTGGGGATCGACAGGGCCACACCGGCTGCCAGCAGGGTCATGTCAGCACCAGCACCGCACTGCCACAGGCCAGCACGACGACGGTCGCGGCGGCCGCCTGCCGGTACCGGTCCGCGATCGAGGCCGCCGTCGCCCGCAGCGCCGCGGGGGTGTCCGCGCGCAGCAGCACCAGCGGCAGGGCGCGCACCAGACCGAAGACCGCCCCCACCAGCAGGGCAGCGCTGAGCGATCCCTGGAGTACGACGAGTCCGAGCCAGGCGTAGGTCGCGCCGCTGGTGATCACGGTGGTGACGCCGGTGCCGAGTTGCCAGCCGAAGCCGGTGGCGTAGACCCACCGGCGGTAGCGGCTGAGCCAGTCCTCGTCGACCTGCCGGTGGATCGTGGGCACCCGGTTGGACACGTCGAGCAGGACGGCGGCAGCGCAGGCGGCGGCGGCCCACAGCGGCCGGTGGCCGAGCGGCAGCAACCGACCGATGACACCCAGCAGCAGCCCGGTGCTGAGGCCGCCCGCGACAGAGGCGACCGAGTAGATCGCCACCGTCCAGATGTGGTCGTGGCCGCGGGCCCGCTCGCCGAGCCGGCTGATGCTGGTCAGCATCGACTCACCTCAAGGCGACCAGGTGGCGCGCAGGGCAGCGGTCGCGGCGACAGCCAGGCCGACCAGGAGCAGCGGGTCCGGCCCGACGGCGGTCACGCCGACAGGCTCGGGTCACGGGGCACGATGCCGGCTGCGGCCAGCGCCTGCTCGTCCCGGCTGTGCCGGACCGCGCCGGGTCCGCGGACGGTCCGGGCGGCCCTCGCCGCCGCATCGGCCCGCGCCTGACCGAGCAATTGGACGACCTGCGGCCACGAGCCGGCACTGCCCTCGCCGACCACGCGACCAGCGCCGTCCAGGTAGGCGAAGTAGGGGGAGCCGGGCACCCCGAAGCCGTCCCACGCCTCGGACGACAGCACCATCGGCAGGCTGGCGGGAGCGCGCTGCCCGAGCTCGGCGGGGCTCTCCTCATCCGGCCCCCTGGTCACCACGACCAGCCGCGCATCGCCCGGGATCTCGGTGACCCCCTGCCGGAACACCCGCCAGAAGTCCTGGCACGTCGTGCATCCAGAGGACAGGAACGCGATCAGCGTGTCGCCACGACCGACCAGCGGCAACGCCACGAGCTCCCCGTCCAGGCTCTGCCCGATCAGCGAGGTCGGCGTCGCGGCGGTCGGGACGCGGCGCGGTTCCACCACCCCCGCAGCGGTCACCGGCGCGTCCAGCTCGAGGCCGGCCCCGAGTTCGTGCAGGGCCTTGAGGATCTCCGCGTGGCTGCGAAGCAACCCGATGACCAGGACGGTGAGCAACGCCACGGCCACCGCCAGGGCGACCACCGCGGCCGTCATCGGGTGCGTACCAGCGGCAGGACAGCCAGGACGGCGTACGCGCAGCCGGCGAGCGCGAGCGTGCCGGCGACCAGTGCGGCGTCGGACCAGATGACCTGCGGGGCACGGACCGAGGCGCCGAGCGCCACCAGCGCAAAGCCCGCTGTCACCGCGGCATGTGTCCCGGTCGGCGGGATGTCGCGCTTGCCGAAGCAACCGCAGGACGCCAGGACCCCGCCCCGCCGCAGGGCCAGCACGACCACGACGGTGAAGCCCGCGTACGACGCGGCGACGAGCCCGGCCACGACCCGCGAGGTGGAGCCGAGCGCGGCCCCCCCGAGCAGGAACTCACCGACTGCGCCGGCCCGGATCCACGTTGACCCGAGGGCGATGCCCATGCTGGTCAGGGCGCGCACCAGCGGTTGCGGGTCCGCGATCTTCTGCGCTCCGGCCAGGAACAGCA
Source organism: Frankiales bacterium (assembly GCA_043721555.1). Lineage (GTDB taxonomy): Bacteria > Actinomycetota > Actinomycetes > Mycobacteriales > SCTD01 > JAYSQK01. The sequence continues at coordinate 7,522 of JAYSQK010000500.1, read as the reverse complement.
GCGCTGCCGACGCGGCGTACAGCCCCTCGGTGACCACCGGCAGAAGGTAGCTACCTCGACCCGAAAAAGTCGAACCCCCGCCCCCGCCCCATGTTCACCTGGGCTGGCGGGGACACGGATCAGGCCGTGCCCTCACGGCATCACCGGAACACCGAGCCGACGCCCGGCCGTCGCCAGAGCCCGGTCGAATGTCGCCAAGGTTGCATCATTGGACGTGGCTGTATCGAGGACGCAGCAGTCCGGGAGTTTCAGCCCGGTGGTCAATCGCAGCTCCGCCAGTCTCAGGGGCTGGCCGCTGTCACCCTGCACCGACACGATCCCCGCCGCCGTCAAATCTGCCAGCAGCTCAGCCCCCCTGCCGATCTTCACGCCCCCGACCAACACCTCCGCGAGGGTGAGTGCGTGCACCAGCAGCGCTTCGTCGGTGGCGTCCAGCAGAAGACGGGTCGCGGCGACATGGTGAGCGTCGAGCGGAGAGAGATGTGCGACCAGGACGCTGGCATCCAGGGTGATCACCGGGGCCAGTCCCGACGCAGTTCAGCCAGGTAATGCTCGCCAAAGGCATCGGCGTACTTGCCGCTGCTGGCGTTGATGGAGTCCTGTCGCTGCCGGGCCGCGAGGTCCTCGACCTGCTCGAGCGCAGCTTCGCCAGCGTCAACGAGCCGGAGGAGCAACTTCGAGCGGGGTTCGTCGGGCCATCGCCTCGCCGCCTTGTCGATCGCGCGCGCCACAGCGGGAGTCTCAGTGATCTGATGGCGCGGTCGCGCGGTAGGCATTCGACAAGTGTGCCACCTGGGCAAGTGGTGGTACACTGCTGCGTCAGCGCAACTCGCCGCGAACGTAGCGCCGTCCTAGTCGTCGTCGGAGTCGAGCCGGGCCAGCCAGGTCGCCAGCCGCTCGATCGGCACCTCGAAGTCGGGATAGGCGTCCACGAAATCCTTCAGCCGCTCGGCCAGCCAGGCCAGGCTGACCTGCTCCTCGCCGCGCCGCTCGGCGAGCTCCTCGAGACCGCGGTCGGTGAAGTACACGGTCAGCGCTCGAAGACGGCCCGCACGAGTGCGGCCTGCTCGGCCTCGTGCACCTTGCTCGACCCGGCCGCGGGCGAGGCCGACGCGCGCCGGGAGATGCGGCGCAGCTGGGTCTGGTCCGACAGGTAGTCCGGCAGGTTCAGCGCCATGTGCGACCAGGCGCCCATGTTTGCCGGTTCCTCCTGCACCCACACGACGTCGATTGCCTGCGGGTAACCGGCCAGGACGTCGCTGATCTCCTCACCGGGCACCGGGTAGAGCTGCTCGACCCGGACGAGCGCCACCGAGGTGTCGCCGGACTTTGCCCGCGCGGCCGCGAGGTCGTAGAAGACCTTGCCCGCACACAGGGCGACGCGCGTGACGCCGGCCGGATCGAGCTGCTCGGGGTCGGCGACCACCGGCTGCCACCGGCCGGTGGTGAACTCGACCGGCGACGACGCGGCCGCCTTGAGGCGGAGCATCGACTTGGGGGTGACGACGACCAGTGGTCGGTTGGTGCCGGACAACGCCTGCGCCCGCAGCAGGTGGAAGTGCTGCGCCGGCGTGGTCGGGTAGGCGACGGTCATGTTGTCCTCGGCGCAGGCCTGCAGGAAACGCTCGATCCGGGTCGAGGAGTGGTCCGGTCCCTGACCTTCGTAGCCGTGCGGCAGCAACAGCGTCACGCCGCTGCGCTGGCCCCATTTCGCCTCGCCGGTCGAGATGAACTCGTCGATGACGGTCATCGCCCCGTTGACGAAGTCGCCGAACTGCGCCTCCCAGAGCACGAGAGCTTCGGGCCGGGCCACGGAATAGCCGTACTCGAAGCCGAGGCAGGCATACTCCGACAGCAGCGAGTCGTAGATGAGGAACGGCGCGGCGGACGGGCCGAGGTGTTTGAGCGGGGTGTGCTCAGCGCCGGTGACCCGGTCGAAGATCGTGGCGTGTCGCTGCACGAAGGTGCCGCGGCGGGAGTCCTGACCGGCCAGCCGGACCGGCGTGCCGGCCAGCAGAAGCGAGCCGAACGCGAGCAATTCGCCCATGCCCCAGTCGATCCCACCCTCGGTCACCATCGTGGCGCGGCGCTGGAACAGCGGCGCCAGCTTGGGATGCGGGGTGAACCCCTCAGGCAGTTCGATGTGCGCCTGACCGATGCGGTCCAGGACCGATTGCTCGACGGCGGTGTCGACGGTCGACAGCGCCCGAGCCTCGGGCATCTGCGGCTCGGTGGCCGGGCTCGTGGAGGCGTCCCGCGTCTCGGCGAAGACCCGTTCGAGCTGCGCCTGGTAGTCCTTGAGCGCCTCCTCGGCCTCGTCAAGGGTGATGTCGCCGCGGCCGATGAGCTGCTCGGTGTAGGTCTTGCGGACCGACCGCTTGCCATCGATCACGTCGTACATCAGCGGTTGGGTCATCGACGGGTCGTCACCCTCGTTGTGCCCGCGCCGGCGATAGCAAACGAGGTCGATGACGACGTCCTTTTTGAATTCCTGGCGGAAGTCGAAGGCGAGTTGCGCGACGCGCACGCAGGCCTCGGGGTCATCACCGTTGACGTGGAAGATCGGGGCCTGCACGGTCCGCGCGACATCGGTGGAGTACGTCGAGGAGCGGCTGTACTCCGGTGCGGTGGTGAAGCCGACCTGGTTGTTGATGACGATGTGCACGGTGCCGCCGGTGCGGTAGCCACGCAGCTGGCCCATCTGCAGCGTCTCGGCCACGACGCCCTGGCCGGCGAACGCGGCATCGCCGTGCAGCAGGACGGGCAGCACGGTGTAGCCGGTCTCGCCCTTATCGATGAGGTCCTGCTTGGCCCGCACGATGCCCTCGAGCACCGGATTGACCGCCTCCAGGTGTGAGGGGTTGGAAGTCAGGGTCACCCGGGTGGTCGCGCCGCGGGAGGAGGTGAAGGTGCCCTCGGCCCCGAGGTGGTATTTCACGTCGCCGGAGCCCTGCACGCTGCGCGGGTCGAGATTGCCCTCGAACTCGCGGAAGATCTGGCTGTAGCTCTTGCCGACGATGTTGGCCAGCACGTTGAGCCGGCCGCGGTGGGCCATTCCGATGACGACCTCGTCCAGGTCGTTATCGGCGGCCCCGGTCAGGACGGCGTCGAGCATCGCGATGACGGACTCGCCGCCCTCGAGGGAGAACCGCTTCTGCCCGACGAACTTGGTCTGCAGGAAGCTCTCGAACGCCTCGGCGGCGTTGAGTCGCTTGAGCACGTGCAGCTGCAGGTCGCGGTCGGGCTTCTCGGACTTCTTCTCCACCCGGTCCTGGATCCAGCTCCGCTGACCTGGGTCCTGGATGTGCATGTACTCGATACCGACGACGCGGCAGTAGCTGTCGCGCAGCACGCCGAGGACGTCGCGCAGCTTCAGCACGCGCTGTCCGGCGAAGCCGCCGACCGGGAACTCGCGGTCGAGGTCCCACAGCGTCAGCCCGTGGTTGACGACGTCGAGATCGGGGTGGGTGCGGACCTTGAACGCCAGCGGGTCGGTGTCGGCCATCAGGTGCCCACGCACGCGGTAGGCGTGGATCAGCTCCATGACCCGGGTGGCCTTGTCGAGATCGCCCTCGTGCGTGGTCTGGACGTCGGCGACCCAGCGCACCGGCTCGTAGGGGATGTGCAGGCTGGCGAAGACCTCGTCGTAGAAGCTGTCGGCGCCCAGCAGCAGCTCGTGCATCCGGCGCAGGAACTCACCGGACTGCGCGCCCTGGATGACGCGATGGTCGTACGTCGAGGTGAGGGTGATCGTCTTGGAGATGGCGAGCTGGGCGAGGGTCTCCTCGGACGCGCCGGCGAACTGCGCCGGGTATTCCATCGCGCCCACGCCGATGATCGCCCCGGAGCCCTGCATCAGCCGCGGGACCGAGTGCACGGTGCCGATGCCGCCGGGGTTGGTGAGGCTGATCGTCGCGCCCTGGAAGTCGTCGGTCGTGAGCTTGCCGGCCCGGGCCCGGCGGACGATGTCCTCGTAGGCGGCCAGGAAACCGGCGAAGTCGAGCGAGTCGGCGTGCTTGATCGCGGCCACCACCAGCGACCGGGTGCCGTTGGCGTTCTGCAGGTCGATCGCGAGGCCGAGCCCGACGTTGTCGGGCGTGAGCACGACCGGCTTGCCGGCCTCGTCGTGCCCGAACGCGTTGTTCAGCACCGGCACGGCGGCGACGGCCTTGACCAGTGCGAAGCCGATCAGGTGGGTGAACGACACCTTGCCCCCGCGGGCCCGCCGCAGATGGTTGTTGATGACGGTGCGGTTGTCCGCGAGCAGCTTGGCCGGCACCGTGCGCACGCTGGTGGCGGTCGGGACCGTGAGCGAGGCCTCCATGTTGGCGACCACGCGGGCGGCCGCGCCCTTGAGGGGGGTCGCCGCGGGCGAGGCCGGCTTCGGAGCGGCGGGGGCGGCCGGCGCGGTCGGGGCGGCCGGCGCGGCCGCTGCTGGTGGGGGTGACGGGTCGGTGACGGTGGCGGAAGCGGCGGGTTCGACGGTCGACGGCTCGGCCCGGTCGACCGCCTCGGCGGGGACGCCGGTCGAGCCGTTCTGGGCGCCGTTGGCCGGTACCGCGGCGCTTGTCGGTGCAGCCCCGGGCGTGTAGTCCGACAGGAACTCCCGCCACTGCGCCGACACGCTGCCGGGGTCTTTGAGGTATTGCTGGTGGATCTCGTAGACCAGCCACTCGTTGGCGCCGAAGTCGGTCTGCTGGCCGGGTTGCGTGGACACGCTGGAACGCCGCCTTTAACAATGTGATCGCTGGCTGCTCTGCCGGTCTGTGAGGTTACTCGCGCCCGGGCTGAAGCCCCGTCCGTGGGGTAGGGCCGCGTCGTGACGACGAAGAGGAAGGCCCCGAAGCGGGACAAGGTCTGGGTGTGCCGTGGCTGCTGCTGTGGCACCCGGAACAAGCATCCGGGGGTGGATCACAAGGCGCTCGAGCGGGCCGCCCGGGCGGGCGCCCAAGTGGCCGGGGCTCGCTATGAGGTCACCGACTGCCTCGGCCCGTGCGGGCAGGGCAACATCGTCGTGGTCCGTGCCGGTGGGACGACCCGGTGGTTCCGCCGGATGAACGACCTGGAGTCGACCGTCGCCCTGCTCGATGCCGTCGCCACTGGTGCGCCGTTGCCCGCGTCGCTCGATCGCCGGTTGATGCGGGGGCGGACCGGCAAGAAGCCGTGAGCCGGCCGCCGGAGTGGCGCGCGGCGACGTCCCGGACCACCCTCACCGGCATGGGAGTGCTGGCGGACCGGGTGGCCGTGGTGACCGGGGGCAGTCGCGGGATCGGGCTCGAGGTGGCGCGTGGCCTGGGCCGGTTGGGGGCGACGGTCGTCCTGGTCGGTCGCGACCCTGGTCGGGTGCAGTTGGCCGTCGACGCCCTGGTCGGGCAGGGGCTCGACGCGGATGGCCGGGCGGTCGACGTGGCCGACACCGCGGCCGTTCGCGCCCTCGCCGGCGAGCTCGGCCCGGTGGATGTGCTCATCACCGCGGCCGGGGTGATGAGCGAGCGCACCGCCAAGACGCTGCGCACCACCGATGACGAGTGGCGCCGGGTGCTCGGCATCAACCTGGACGGCACCTTTGCGGCGCTGGCGGCCTTCGTGCCCGGCATGGTCGAGCGGCGCTGGGGCCGGGTCGTCACCTACTCGGCGTGCCTGGGCCGGATGAGCGGACCGGGCACGTCGGGCGGGCTGGCGCCGTACCGCGTGTCGAAGGCCGCCGTCAACGCGCTGACCAAGAACCTCGCCGCCGAACTGGGGCAGGGCAGCCGCGGGGTGCTGGTCGACGCCGTCTGCCCTGGCCACTGCCGAACCGACATGGGCGGCGAGGCGGCGCCGAGGAGCGCCGAGCAGGGCGCCGACACCGCGCTGTGGCTCGCCGGCCGGAGCGCCGGCGACACCGGGCTGCTGTGGGAGGACCGTCGCGTCGTCGCCTGGTGAGCGAGGATGTTGCCGTGATGCGTCCCCTCGCACTGGCCCTGACCGGCCTGCTCGCCCTGAGCGACTGCAGTGGTGGGACGGCCTCGTCGCGCCCGTTGACGCAGCCGAGCGCAACGCCGCTGGTGACCGCCAGGGTCACGGCCGCCCCCTCGAAGCCGGCCCCGAGCCCGTCGGCGGCCCGGCAGGTGCTGGTCTGGACGGGCTGCGGCGGCGGCTTCCAGTGCTCGACGTTGCGGGTACCGCTCGATGACGCCGCCCCGGCCGGCGGGACGATCGAGCTGGCGCTGACCCGCACCCGCGCGACGAACCCGAAGGCCAGGATCGGTTCGCTGCTGGTCAACCCCGGCGGCCCGGGGGCGTCCGCTGTGTCGTTCCTGACCGACAACGCGGACGAGATCCCGGCCGCGGTGCGGGCCCGCTTCGACCTGGTGGCGTTCGATCCGCGCGGCGTCGGCGGCAGCGCACCGATCCGGTGCGAGACGACGGCCCAGCTCGACCGCTACTTCCACCTCGACCCGGCGCCCACCGACGCCGCCGGCCTGGCCGCGCTCGAAGCCGGCAACCGGGCCTTCGCGGCGGGCTGCCGGCAGCGCTCCGGCCGGGTGCTGCCGCACGTCTCGACGGTCGAGGTGGCCCGCGACCTGGACCGGGTCCGCGCGGCGGTCGGCGACGACAAGCTGACCTATCTCGGCTACAGCTACGGCACCGCGATCGGCGCGGCCTACCTGGCGGAGTTCCCGACCCACGTGCGGGCCATGGTCCTGGACGGTGCGCTCGACCCGACGCTGCGCTGGGACCAGTTGCTGGAGGGCCAGTCGAGGGGCTTCGACGTCGCACTCGGGGCCTATCTCGCGGACTGCCAGCGCACCGGCTGCCCGTTCCGGCAGGCGGTCCAGGGCGATCTCGGTGCGGCGTACGACGCACTGCAGGCCAAGGTCACCGCAACGCCGCTGCCCGGCGACGGCACCCGCACGGTCGGGGTGGGGGAGTTCTCGCTCGGGGTGGGCGCGGGGCTCTACAGCCGGCAGTTCGGCTGGCCGGCGATCTCGGCCGGCCTGGCGGCCGCGGTGCGCGGGCAGGGCTCGGTCCTGCTCTCGCTGTCCGACTCCTATCTGGAGCGCACCGACGCCGGCTATGCCAACCTCAACGAGGCCAACTTCGCGGTGAACTGCATCGACCGGCCGTGGCCGCGGACCGACGCGCCCTACCTCGCGCTCGCCAAGCGGGTCGGGCGCAACTCGCCCCGCTTCGGCCCGTTCATCGTCCTGTCCGGGCTCGGCTGTGCGGTCTGGCCGGTCGCTGCGGTCAGCCGGCCGCACGCGGTGACCGGCGCCGGCGCGCCGCCAGTCGTCGTAGTCGGCACGACCAGGGACCCCGCTACGCCGTACAGCTGGGCGCAGGGCCTGGCCCGGCAACTCACGAAGGCGGTGCTGCTCACCCACATCGGGGACGGGCATACGGCCTACCGGGCCAGTGCGACGCGCTGCCTGACCGACAAGGTCGATGCCTACCTGCTGACCGCAAAGGCCCCGGCCGCGGCGACCTGCTGACGGTGTTGCGAGGGAGTGGGGGTGCCTTCCCGTCGGCGTCGCGCCGC
>JAYSQK010000499.1:0-2007 GCA_043721555.1 Frankiales bacterium | reverse complement strand
CTGGTAGCAACCGTGACTGGCTGGTCTCCGATCACCGCGGGGAACCCGGCGCATACTTCATGGCCAACGCCTCGTCCGACGCCGACGGTCACGACGACGACGGACACGGACGGCGGCATACCGGCGTAGCTGCCGTCGCGAGACGACAGGTGCAGCGTGCTGCTCGAGTCGTCCCACCTCAGCCAGCTGGTCGCGTGTTCGCCCTGTTCGTACCGGTAGCCGTCGCCACTGTCGTCGTAGAGCTCGAAGCTGCCGTCGGCGCCGGGGTAGACGCGGATCTCGAGCGGACCACCCGGCGCGGCTGCGGAGTGCTCAACGAACGGACCGAGCGGCAGGATCGAACCAGCCCGGACGAACAACGGGATGAGATCCAGCGGAGCGTCGGCGTCGATGGTCTGTCCGCCTCGATGTCGTGTCCCCGTCCAGAAGTCGTACCAGTCCGTCCCAGAAGGCAGGTACACCCGGCGCGATGCCCGGTCACCGACGATCGGCTGCGAGCCCGGGCCGAACCACATGGGTTCGGTGACCGGGCAGACCATGATCGCTGGTCCGAGCATGAACTGGTCGTCGATGTTGTAGCAGTCGACGTCGTGGCGGAAGTCGAAGGCCAGCGCCCGCATCGACGTGTAGTCGTGTCTGGTCTCCCACGCCTGCAATGAGTAGAGGTAAGGCAGGAGGCGGTACCGCAGGCGGATGAAGGCGACGATCGGGTCGTATGCGTCGTCGCCCGGCTCGCCGAATCGCCAAGGTTCGCGGGGTGTTTCGGTGCCATGCGAGCGCATCACCGGCAGGAACGTCCCGGCTTGGAGCCACCGGACATACAGCTCCCGGTACCCCAGGTCGTCGACGCCGCCGGGAAAGTCGCCCTTCCAGAACCACATGTCGTCTCGGCTGCCGACGAAGAACGCGCCGATGTCGAAGCTCCACCGCGGGTTGCCGGTGAGACAGAAGTTCAGGCCGTCGGCGATCTGGTGGCGCAGGGTCAGCCAGGTGGCACTGATGTCGCCGGACCAGGTGACCGCGCCGTGGCGCTGCTGGCCGAGCCCGGCTGACCGGGTCAGGACCATGACCCGTTTGCTGTCGTCGGTGTCCCGCTGGCCCTCGTAGAGGCCCTTCGTGTGCAGCAGCGAGTAGGCGCTGACGAACTCGGGGTCCAGGTACTTCTTCTGCTCCTCGATATTGATGGTCAGCCGCTGGCCTGGGTCGGGTTTTACCGCGCCCTTCCAATCGGCCTCGAAGGGCTCGGTGCAGTCGGCCCACCAGGCGTCCACCCCGTGCCGGAAGTAGCCCTCGTCGCTCTGCTGCCAGTACAACGCCCGCGCTCCGGCCTGCCGCGCGTCGTAAGTGGAACCGTCGCCGAGGAGGAACCCGCGCTCGCGCATCTGGACCTGGTTGGGTCCGTCGCCTTGCATGTTGGGCCAGATGGAGACCATGAGCCGCACGTGAGCGGCATGCAACTGCTGGCACAGCGCGTCAGGGTCCGGGTAGCGCTCGGGGTCGAAGCTCTTCTGACCCCACAGGTCCCCCGGCCAGGTCTTCCAGTCCTGGACGATGCCGTCGATGGGGATGTGCCGGCGCCGGTGCTCAGTCACGACGTCGAGCAGCTCCTGCTGGTCGGTGTACCGCTCCTTCGACTGCAGGTACCCAAGCGCCCACCGCGGCAGCATCGGCGCCCCGCCGGTCAGGGCCCGGATACCGGCGACGATGCCGTCGAACTCGGGTCCGAGGATGACGTAGAAGTCGAGCTCGTCGTCGACATCGGTGCGAAACTCCGCGCCGTTCGGGCCGTCGGAGAAGCGGGCGACACTGAACGTGTCCCAGAGGATGGCATACCCGCGGGTCGAGACGATGACGGGGATCGCGACCTTCATGTTCTGCTGGTAAAGGTCCTGAGTATGACCGCGGTAGTTGAGGATCCCCTCCTCGTGCTGGCCCAGCCCGTAGATCGCCTCGTCGGCGGAGAGCTCCAGACGCAACAGCGTGGAGTATGCGCGCCGGTCCACGGTC
>JAYSQK010000498.1:0-3612 GCA_043721555.1 Frankiales bacterium | reverse complement strand
CAGCCCCGGGACGAGCCGGGCGGCGGTGACCGGGTCGGTCGCGACGACCACCGCGCGGGCCTGCGGCAGCGTGTCGACCGGCGCCGAGAGGTGCACCTGAAGCCCGCGGGCCAACTGCTGGGGGATGGCCTGCATGCCGGCCGCCGGCACGCACTGGGTGCCGCGGACGAACGATCGCCAGACCAGGTCGAAGAACCGGCTGCTGGTAGTCAGCTCGTCCTCCAGGAACACCCCGGACAGGAACGGCCGCAGGAACCGGTCGATCAGCTCCTCGGAGCAGCCGTGGGCCCGCAACGCGTCGTACGTGGTCGTCTCGGGGGCGGTGAGCAGGCGTTCGGACGAGCCGAACCCGGCGCGGGCCGCCAGTCGCGCAATGATCATCTTGTCGGTGAGCGAACCGATCGGGGCGAGGGCCGTGGACAGTGCCCAGGCGGGCAGCCGGCGCGGATCGCCCACCCGGTGCAGGCGGTCGCCGTAGCGGATGAGTGCGCCGGCCGCGAAGGGCCGGAGCCCGAGCGAGGCATGGTCGAGCACCCGCTGGGCCTCGGGATAGCCGGTGTTGTGCACCTGGAACCCGCGGTCCAGTTGCAGGCCGTCGACCAGGTCGGTGCGGACCCGCCCGCCGACGGCGTCCGACGCCTCGTGCACCTCGACCTCGACCCCGGCGGCGCGGAGGTGGCGCGCGCAGGCCAACCCGGCCAGGCCGGCACCGACGATGACGACCTCGGGCACGGCGCGACCCTACCTGTGGACAACTTCCGAGGCGGGTGGCCGATCCTGCCTAGCCTTATCGGCATGACCGAGCGGTGGCAGGTGCCGGGGTACGACGTCCTGGAGCTGGTCGGCTTCGGTCGGACCGGCGAGCTCTGGCGCGGCCGGCAGCGCTCATCCGGCCAGCTCATCGCGCTCCGGCGGCTGGTCGACCCGGACCCGACGGTGCTGGCCGCGGTGCGCCGGCAGGCCACCGTCGTCCGGTCGCTGCCCAGCGCCCACCTGGTGCGGTTGCGGGGCGTCGTGGGTGACGCGCTCGTGCTCGATCACGCCGACGGAGGGTCGCTGGCGGCGGTCCTGTCCCGTCGGGGCCGGCTCGAACCGGGCGAGGTCGTCACGACCGTGGCGCCGCTGGCCCAGGCCCTCGCCGAGGCGCACGCACACGGGCTCGTGCACGGACATGTCGGGCTCGGCAGTGTCCTGCTGACCGCGGACGGCCGGCCGCTGCTCGACGACCTCGGGCTGGCCGTGCTGCGTGACCAGGGCGACGCGCTCGACCCCAGCGGCGGATTGGCCGGCGCGGCCGACGTCTGGGCGCTCGGCGCGCTCGCCCACGAGCTGCTGACCGGCGAGCCCTACACCCCCGGGGCGGAGCTCGGTTCGACCGTGCCCACTCCGCTGGCCCGCACGGTGGCGACGGCGGTGGCCTTCGACGCCACCTCGCGGCCGGACGCCGCGACCTTCGCCTCGTCGCTGCTCGCGGCCTGCCCGCCCCTGCCGGTCCGGGGGGTGCCGGCCGCACCGCCCGCCGGCCCAGCACCGCCGGCCCACCGTCGACTCGGCCGCCGGGTGCTGCTCGGGACGGTCGCCGGGCTCGCGGTCGTCCTGGGCGTCGTCGCCACCGGCTGGTGGTGGGGCCGTGGCGCCGTCGAGCGGCCAGCCCGGGTCCAGGCGGTGGCCGCCCCGGACTGGGCGGCGGTGTTGGCGGGGCTCGACGCGACCCGCGGGCGGGCCTTCGCCGACGGCGACGTCCGACCGCTGGCGGCGGTCTACGCACCGGGCAGCCCGATGCTCCGGGCCGACGCCGACCTGGTGCACCAACTCACCGTCGTCGGGCGGCGGGCGGTCGGCCTGCGGCACCGGGTCGACGCGGTCCGCCCGGTCGAGGTGGCTGCCAGCTCGGTCCGGTTGCGAGTGTCCGAAGGCCTGACCAGCTACGCCATCACCGACCTGGCCGGTCACCCGATCGAGCGCCGGCCGGCCGCGGGCCTCGCCAGCCACGACCTGCTGCTGCGTCGTGGACCCGCGGGTTGGCAGGTCGAGTCGGTCAGCGCGCCGTCAGAGACTCGCCTGCAGGGCTGATGCCAGATCGCGGTGCGCGAACGTGAAGCCGGTGCGTTCGAGCGCAGCCGGGGCCAGTCGCTGCCCGGTGAGCAGGCCCTCCTGGGCGAAGTCGCCGAGGAGCGCCTGGAGCACGAACCCCGGCACCGGCAGCGGCAGGGTCGGCCGGTGCACCGCCGAGCCGAGCGTCTTGGTGAACGCCCGATTGGTCACCGGCGCCGGCCCCACCAGGTTGACCGGCCCGGCCACCTGCGCCGACAGGCAGTGCACGATCGCGGCGACCTCGTCCTGCAGCGAGATCCAGCTCATCCACTGCTTGCCCGAGCCGAGCGGCGCGCCGAGACCCGCTTTGAAGATCTTCGTCAACCGGGGGAGGGCGCCGCCCTCCGCGGCCAGCACGATGCCCGTGCGCAGCTGGACGACCCGGACGCCGGCGTCCTGCGCGGGCATGGTCGACTGCTCCCACTGCTGACACACGTCGGCCAGGAAGCCCTGCCCCATCGGGCCGGCCTCGTCGGTCAACACCTCGCCTGTCTCGCCGTACCAGCCGATGGCGCTCGCCGAGAGCAGCACGCCGGGACCGCCCGCGTCCGCGACGGCCCGGGCGATCGCCGTCGTCCCGTCGACCCGGCTGGCCAGGATCTTCGCCTTGTACGCCGGGGTCCAGCGCGAGTCTGCGACACCCACCCCGGCCAGATGTACGACCGCATCGAGATCGGCGACCGCCGCCGGCTCGACCCGTCGTGAGGCTGGGTCCCAACGCCGTTCGTCGACGGCCTGCGCGGGACCGCGCACGAAGCGGACGACCTCGTGCCCGTCGGCCCGCAGCGCGGGGACCAGGGCCGTGCCGATGAGCCCGGACGCACCGGTGACAGCGATCTTCATGGCGGCATCCTGTCGCAGCCCGCCCCCCCAGTCCCGCCGATCATGGAGTTCGTGCTGGGCCCGTGAGCGTGCCGGGACCGCACGAACTCCATGATCGGCGCGGTGGTGGGGTGGTCAGAGGCCGACCTGGGCGGCGAAGTCGGCTTCCTCGAGCCGGTTCTTCACGGTGACCAGGAAGCGGGCGGCGTCGGCCCCGTCGACGATGCGGTGGTCGTAGGTCAGCGCCAGAAAAACCATCGAGCGCACCGCGATGACCTCGCCGAGGTCGGGGTCACTGATGACCACCGGGCGCTTGACCACAGCGCCGGTGCCCAGGATTCCGACCTGCGGCTGGTTGATGATCGGGGTGTCGAACAGCGCCCCCCGCGAGCCGGTGTTGGTGATCGTGAAGGTGCCGCCGCCGAGCTCGTCGGGCGTCACCTTGTTGGTGCGGGTGCGTTCGGCGAGATCAGCGGTCTTCCTGGCCAGCCCGGCGAGGTTGAGGTCGCCGGCGCCGTGGATCACCGGCACGAGCAGGCCGCGTTCGGTGTCGACCGCGATCCCGAGATGCACGTCCTCGTGGTAGGTCACCGTGCCCGCGGCCGCGTCGATGCTCGAGTTGACCATCGGGTGCGCCCGCAGGGCCTCGACGGCGGCGAGGGTGAAGAACGGCAGGAAGGTCAGCTTGGTGCCCTC
>JAYSQK010000497.1:0-1881 GCA_043721555.1 Frankiales bacterium | reverse complement strand
CTGGTCACGCCGGTCCAGCTCAAGCGCACCGTGGTCGCCGGCCACTGGGTCGTCCCCACCACCGGCCGACTGACCTCGCCCTTCGGTCCACGCGTCGCGCCCCGACCCGGCGCCTCGACCTTCCACGAGGGCATCGACATCGGCGCCCCGATCGGCACGCCGATCTACGCCATGAGCGACGGCGTCGTGCTGTACGCCGGGCCGGCCGCCGGCTACGGCAGCGAGGTCGTGCTGAGCCACCGCGGCGGGGTGACGACCGTCTACGGCCACGTCAGCCGGATCCTCGTCGCATCCGGGCACGTCTCGATCGGCCAGCCGATCGCCCTGGTCGGCAACGAGGGTGAGTCGACCGGGCCGCACCTGCATGTCGAGGTCCGCATCGACGACCGTCCGGTCGACCCGGTGCGCTGGCTCGCCGAGCACGGCGCAGCGCTCGGCTGATCGAGATGGCCCTCGGTCGGACCCTGCGGCTGCTGTCGCTGCCCGCGGGCGCGGCCGTCCTCGCGGCCGAGGGAAGGGTGCGCCGGCTCGCCGGGGCCGACCCCGACGTCGTACGCCGGGACCTGCGGGCTCGCAACGCCACGCGCACCCGGCAGGTCCTCGGCCAGGTCAAGGGCGGGGCACTCAAGGCCGGCCAGCTGCTCTCGACCGTCGAGGCGTTGTTCCCGACCGACCCGGAGGACAGCTGGCGCGAGGCGCTCGTCGGCCTGCAGGACGCCAATCCGGCGCTGGCCTTCGCCGAGATCGAACCCGTGCTCCGGGCCGAGCTCGGGACACACTGGACGTCGCTGTTCAGCCAGTTCGACGAGCAGGCCGCCGCGGCCGCCTCACTCGGCCAGGTCCACCGGGCCCGCTGGGCCGACGGGCGGCTGGTCGCGGTCAAGGTGCAGTACCCAGGGGTGAGTGAGGCGCTCGTCTCCGACGTCCGGGCCGTGTCGGTGCTGAGCCGGGCCGCTGCGCTCGTCGCCCCCGGTCTGGCCCTGCCGCCGCTGGTCGCCGAGCTGCGTGACCGGTTGCTGGAGGAGCTCGACTACGAGCACGAGGCCGCCTCGCAGCGCCGCTTCGCGCTGGCCTATGCGGGCGACCCGCAGCTCGTCGTCCCCGACGTCGTCGCGGCGACCCGGCGGGTCCTCGTGCAGGACTGGATCGACGGCACGCCGCTCGCCGCGGTCGCGGCCACCGGGTCGCAGGACGAGCGCGACCTGGCCGCGCGGCGCTACCAGCTGTTCCTCGTCTCCGGTCCGGAACGGGCCGGGCTACTGCACACCGATCCGCACCCGGGCAACTTCCGGATCACCGGCGACGGCCGGCTCGGCGTGCTCGACTTCGGCTCCACCCTTCGGCTGCCCGGAGGGCTGCCGCCGACCTTCGGCCGGCTCATCTCGGCGCTGCTGTCCGGCGACGACGAGGCCGTGCTCGCCCGGTTGCGCCAGGACGGCTTCGTCGCCGCGGGGGCCCGGCCCGATGTCGGCAAGCTGGTCGACTACATGGCGCCGTTCAGCGAGCCGGCGCGGCACGAGGAGTTCCGGTTCAGCCGGGCCTGGCTACGGGCCGAGTTCGGCCGCATCAACGACCCGCGCAACCCCGACTTCGCGGTCGCGTTGCAGCTGCGGATGCCGGCCGAGCACCTGTTCACCCACCGGGTCTGGCTCGGCATGGTCGGGGTCCTGTGCCAGCTGGAGGCGACCGTGCCGGTGGCCCCGGTGCTGCGCCGCTGGCTGCCCGGCTTCAGCTGAGGTCGACGACCATCTTGCCGGTGTTCTCGCCGCGGAGCAGCCCGATGAACGCGGCCGGCGCCTGGTCCAGGCCCTTCACGACGGTCTCCCTGGCCAGGATGCGGCCGTCGGCGATGGCCGGTGCGACCTCGGCCACGAACGCCGG
>JAYSQK010000496.1:0-1505 GCA_043721555.1 Frankiales bacterium | reverse complement strand
CGAACAGCGCCCCACCTGGGGGTACTTACGGTCGAATACATGTGTTCCTCCAACTCATCCTGCTAGGCCCCCGGCCGGGAGTCGTGGCACAGGGCGGCGGCGGCCTCGGGTCAGGAGGTGGCTCCGTCAGCTGGTGGCGGCGCCCTCAGCAGTCACGACACTCGCGCGGCTGCCTTTGGGGCGGCTCACAGGCCGCTGATAGGGGAAACGTCGTACGACGTAGGTCGGTCAGCCGGTCGCGTCGGTGGCGACGGCCATGCCGTGCCGGTGCGCCCAGAGCGCTGCCTGGGTGCGGTCGGTGACGCCGATCGTCTGGAACACGCTGGTCAGGTGCGCCTTGACGGTGGCCTCGGTGATGCCGAGTCGGCGGGCGATGTGCTTGTTTGCGCAGCCTTCGCTCAGCAGCCCGAGGACCTCGTGCTCCCGCGCGGTGAGACCGAAGGCCGGCTTGCTCGTGCGCATCCGTGAACCGAGCAGCACCTGCGCGACCTTGGGGTCGACGGGTGACTGACCGTCGGCTGCCTGCCGGACCGCCTTGATGATGTCCTCGGGCGCGGCGTCTTTGAGCAGGTAGCCGACCGCTCCGGCGTCGAAGGTCTCCATGATCCGGTCCCGGTCGGAGAAGGACGTCAGGGCGATCACCCTGGCCGTAGCGCCGCTCTCAGTGATCTGCCGGGTCGCCTCCGTCCCGTCGACCCCAGGCATCGACAGATCCATCAGGACGACGTCCGGCTGCAACTCGAGCGTCAGCGACACCGCATGTGCGCCGTCGACCGCGGCACCCACGACCTCGATGTCATGGGTGGTGCCGAACAGCTGGGCGAGCCCGGCCCGGACGACAGCGTGGTCGTCGGCGAGCAGGACGCGCACGGTGCGCACGGGCAGCTGGGTGGTGGTCATCGCGCAGGTACCTCCAGGTGCAGGGTCGTACCCATGCCGGGCACGGAGTCGATCTCGAGCCAGCCATCCAGACGGGTGGCCATCTCGTCGAGCAGCCGAAGGCCGAAATGCGACGTACGGGCCGACTGTGGGTGGGCGACGAAGCCCAAGCCGTCGTCGCGCACGTCCAGCACGGCGTGGCCCCGCTCGGCGTGGACGACGATGTCGAGGTGTTCCGCGTGGGCGTGGGTGAGCACGTTGCGGACAGCCTCCTGCGTCGCCCGGTAGAGCAGCTCCTCGACCTCGGGAGCGAGCTCGAGATCGGGGGCCACCGTCAGGGTCGGGCTGACGCCCTTGTCCGGGAGCGAGGTCATCAGATCGGCGAGCGCCCCGGACAGGCCGATGTCCCGCAGATTCGGTGGATAGATCTCGACGAGCAGGGAGCGCAGCTCACCGATGCTCCGGCGGGTCAACTCGGCGGCGGTCGAGATGGTCCGCTCGGCTGCACCGGCCGATCCGGCCGAGGAGCTCCGCACCTGCACGGCCGCGGCAGCCAGTGAGAAGCTGACGCCGGCGAGGGTCTGCACCACCCCGTCGTGCAGGTCGCCGGCGATGCGTCGGCGCTC
>JAYSQK010000495.1:0-2159 GCA_043721555.1 Frankiales bacterium | reverse complement strand
GGATCGTCAGGTCGGCGTAGACCGCAGGCGTCTGCGTCACGTAGCCGACCCGCCTGCGCAGCGTCGGGCTGCCGGCCGGCTCACCGAGCACGGTGACGGTCCCGCGTACGCCGCGCTGGACGCCGACGAGCGCCCGCATCAGGGTGGTCTTACCGCAGCCACTCGGCCCGAGCAGGCCGGTGATCTGCCCCGCCACCAAGGCGAAGTCCAGGTCGCGCACGACGTCCTGGCCACCGCGCTGCACCCGCAGTCGCTGCACCTGCACAGAGTTCACCATGTGTTGAGTTCTACGCCTATTGCGTTGCTCGGGCAAGCCCCCTCGGCGAGGGACGGTGGTGGGTGGTCGCCCGCCGCGGGTCGTCCGTCGGCAGCTGCGTCATGTGTTTGTCACGGCCTGGTGCGAAGCTGGTCCGGACCATCTCGGACCACCAGGCCTCGCAGGCCTGCGACCCAGGGAGCTCGGCGGATTTGGACAAGCAGCAGGAGTTCGTGCTTCGCACACTGGAGGAGCGCGACATCCGGTTCGTCCGGCTGTGGTTCACCGATGTGCTCGGCACGCTGAAATCGGTGGCCATCGCCCCGGCCGAGCTCGAGGGTGCCTTCGCGGAGGGCATCGGCTTCGACGGTTCGGCGATCGAGGGCTTCGCCCGGGTCCACGAGAGTGACATGCTCGCCAAGCCCGACCCGGCGACCTTCCAGGTGCTGCCCTGGCGCGGGGAGTCACCCGGCACGGCGCGGATGTTCTGCGACATCGCGATGCCGGACGGCACGCCCAGCTGGGCCGACCCACGGCACGTACTGCGTCGCGCCCTCGGCAAAGCCGCCGATGCCGGGTTCACCTTCTACACCCACCCCGAGATCGAGTTCTTCCTGCTCAAGTCGCTGCCGGCGCGCGGCCAGGTCCCCGAGCCCGTCGACGACGGCGGCTATTTCGACCTGACCCCCCACGATGTCAGCCACGATTTCCGTCGTACGACGATCACGATGCTCGAGCGGCTCGGCATCTCGGTGGAGTACAGCCACCACGAGGTGGCGCCGGGGCAGCAGGAGATCGATCTGCGCTACGCCGACGCGCTGTCGACCGCCGACAACATCCTGACGACGCGGCACGTCATCAAGGAGGTGGCGCTCTCGCAGGGGGTCTACGCGACCTTCATGCCCAAGCCGTTCTCCGACCAGCCGGGCAGTGGCATGCACACGCACCTGTCGCTGTTCGAGGGCGACCGCAACGCCTTCCACGACGGCAACGACCCGCTGCACCTGTCGACCGTCGCCAGGCATTTCATCGCCGGGCTGCTCAAGCACGCCGCCGAGATCACCGCGGTGACCAACCAGTGGGTCAACTCCTATAAGCGGCTGATCTCCGGCGGCGAGGCACCGCCGTACATCTGCTGGGGCTCGAACAACCGCAGCGCGATGGTGCGGGTGCCGATGTACAAGCCGACCAAGGGCAACTCGACCCGGATCGAGGTGCGCAGCCCGGACAGTGCGACCAACCCCTACCTGTGCTTCGCGTTGCTGCTGGCCGCCGGCCTGAAGGGGATCGAGCAGGAGTACCCGCTGCCCGCCGGCGCCGAGGACGACGTGTGGTCACTGTCCGACGGCGAGCGGCGCGCACTCGGCATCACGCCGCTGCCAGGCAGTCTCGCCGACGCGATCGAGGTCATGGAGCGCAGCGAGCTGGTCGCCGAGACGCTCGGGGAGCACGTGTTCGACTTCTTCCTGCGCAACAAGCGGGAGGAGTGGGCGGCCTACCGCCAGGAGGTCACCCCGTTCGAGCTCGGTCGCTACCTCCCGGTGCTGTAGGTGCCGCGCGCACTGGTCGTCACCCACACCGAGTCCGAGGGCCCCGGCACCCTCGGCGAATGGCTGCCGGCCGCAGGGCTGGAGCTCGACGTGCTTCGGCCCTGGGCCGGCGACCTGGTGCCGGCCCGGGTCACCGAGCACGAGGCGCTCGTCGTCATGGGCGGCCCGCAGCAGGCGTACGACGACCGGTCCGCCCCCTG
Source organism: Frankiales bacterium (assembly GCA_043721555.1). Classification (GTDB taxonomy): domain Bacteria; phylum Actinomycetota; class Actinomycetes; order Mycobacteriales; family SCTD01; genus JAYSQK01. Next base: position 153 of record JAYSQK010000495.1, on the reverse strand, counting down.
GCTGCGGCAGGTCAAGGAACTGCTGCGGGCAGCTGTCGCCGACGGGGTCCCGGTGCTCGGGATCTGTCTCGGCGCGCAGCTTCTCGCGGAGGCGACCGGTGGTCGAGTTGCCCCCGGCGACGAGGGGCCGGAGTTCGGCGCCCGACTGGTCGC
>JAYSQK010000494.1:0-5673 GCA_043721555.1 Frankiales bacterium | reverse complement strand
GGGCCCCAGCCGCGCCGGTCGAATTCGCCGATCGTCGTGACGAGCACGGTCGTCTCATCCGGGCGGACGACCTCCTCCTGCGTACGCCGCACCGGGAGCTGCCAGCACACATCGGGTTTGGTCTCGAGGGGATGGCGACCGGTCCGCAGGGCCAGGCCGTGGAGGGCGCAGCCCTGGCCGGCGGCGAAACCGGGACGGTTGAGGAACACGCAGGCGCCGTCGACGGTGCGGGTCCGGCGGGCCGGCTCGCCTTCGAGCTCGTCGTCGTCACTGATGCCGAGCCGGCGTCCTGTCCCGGCGTACTGCCAGTCCTTGTTCTTCAGCAGTCCGGCGAACCGCTCGATCCGCTGTTCGTCGGCGTCGTCGCTGTAGAACGCGCCGTGGCTGCAGCACCCGTCGTCCGGGCGGCCCTCGACGACGCCGTGGCAACCCGCGCCGTAGATGCAGGTCCACGACGACAGCAGCCAGGTGAGGTCGGCGCGGATGATCTGGCTGGCATCGGCGGGGTCGACGAACTCGATCCACTCACGCGGCGCATCGAGGTCGGTCTCACGCAGCGACGGCATGCCCAGGTCGGTCACCGGGACCAGGGTAGCGGCGCGCCGACGGCCGGACCGTAGGCTCACCAGGCCATGTCAGTGCCCCTGCCCCCGCCCGACAGCGCCGTCCGGGTCCCGGGCGCGCGGGTGGCCCTCGCCACGGCCAGCGTCTATCCGGAATCGACGGCCAACGCCTTCGAGATCGCCGCGCGGCTCGGCTACGACGGCGTCGAGGTGATGGTCTGGACCGACCCGGTCAGCCAGGACGTGACCGCGCTGCGGCGGCTCTCGGACTACCACCAGGTGCCGATCCTCGCCCTGCACGCCCCGTGCCTGGTGATCACCCAGCGGGTGTGGGGCACCGACCCGTGGCTCAAGCTGGTGAAGGCCAAGGAGGTCGCGGAGGAGTGCGGCGCGCAGACCGTCGTGGTGCACCCGCCGTTCCGGTGGCAGCGGGAGTACGCCCGGCAGTTCCTCGGCGGGATCCAGCAGATGGGTTCCGAGACGGCGGTGCAGTTCGCCGTCGAGAACATGTTCCCGCTGCGGGCGCGCGGCCGGGAGGTCACGCCGTACGCGCCGGACTGGGACCCGACCGAGGAGGACTTCCCGCACTTCACCCTCGACCTGTCGCACACCTCGGTCTCGCAGTCCGATGCGCTCGCGATGCGCGGGGTGATGGACGACCGGCTGGCCCACGTGCACATCGCCGACGGCCTCGGCACCGCCCGCGACGAGCACCTCGTGCCCGGGCGCGGGACGCAGCCGTGCGCCGAGTTGCTGGAAGGGCTGGCGGTACAGGGTTTCGACGGCCTGGTCGTCGTCGAGGTCAACACCCGCAAGTGCGAGGACCGCGCCGAGCGCGAGACCGACCTGGCCGAGGCGCTCGCCTTCACCCGCCTCAACCTCGCGGCGCCGTTGACCGACACGACGTCGTTTCGCCGCTAGGGTCCGGCGATGGACGTCCTGCGCACCCCGGACGAGCGCTTCGCCGACCTGCCCGGCTTCCCGTTTCTCCCTCGGTACGCCGAGACGTCGGACGGCCTGCGGATGGCCTACGTCGACGAGGGCTCGGGTCCGGTCGTGCTGCTGCTGCACGGCGAGCCGTCCTGGAGCTACCTCTACCGGACGATGATCCCGGTGCTGGTCGACGCCGGCTTCCGGGTCGTCGCGCCGGACCTGATCGGCTTCGGCCGGTCCGACAAGCCCGCGGCGGTGGCGGACTACAGCTACGCCGGACACGTCGAGTGGCTGCGGTCGGTGCTGTTCGACGCGCTGGACCTGACCGGCGTCACGCTGTTCTGCCAGGACTGGGGTGGCCTCCTCGGCCTGCGCCTGGTCGCCGAGCACCCGTCGCGGTTCGCCCGGGTCGCCGCGGGCAACACCGGGCTGCCCGACGGCCGGCACCGGCTGCCGGACGCCTGGTGGCGGTTCCGTGACTTCGTCGTCCGGACCGAGGATCTGCCGATCGGCTTCCTGGTCAAGAGCGGCTGCGCCGACCCGCTGTCGGGCGCCGAGGTCGCGGCCTACGACGCGCCGTTCCCGGATGCGTCGTACCAGGCCGGGGCGAAGGCCTTCCCGGACCTGATCCCGCAGGACGCCGACAACCCGGCGACACCGGACAACCAGCGGGCCTGGGAGGTGCTGGTGGGGTTCGACAAGCCGTTCCTGTGCGCGTTCTCCGACGGTGACCCGATCACCAGCGGGGGCGAACGCATGCTGATGGGCAAGATCCCCGGCGCGCAGGGGCAGCCGCACACCACCATCGAGGGTGGCGGCCACTTCCTGCAGGAGGACCGCGGGCCGGAGATCGCCGCGGTGCTGGTGGCCTGGATCCGCGGGTCCTGAAGGCGGGTGCAGGCTGGGGGTGCGGCCCGCCCGGGCCCCCCTTCCCCCGTGACCATGGCCCTTTTTGTGGTGTTCTGGGTGCTTCGTGCTCGTCGTCCGACGGGGGAAGTGGCCCGCCGCCTAGCTCAGGTCGAGCACGCCGCTGTCGGAGCGCCGCGGACCTCCGCTCGTCAGCCACGGCCCGAGCCACGGCGTCCGGAACGCCCCCCGTAGCAACGCATCTCGCGCAGCCGAGCCGTGCCGGGCCTGCAACGCCGCGCCGAGCAGCAGCGAGAGTCGGGTCATCTGCCGGACGTGCGGGGCGCGCAAGGGTTCGTACGCCGAGACGTCGCCGCGGGCCAGCAGCGCGGCGAGCGCCCACGCGTCACGGATCCCGGCGCCGAGGCCCTGCCCGGCGAACGGCGGCATGGTGTGCGCGGCGTCCCCGGCGAGCAGCACCCGGCCGGCCCGCCAGGTGGCTGCCCGGCGCGCCCCGAACCGGTAGACGACCGCGCGGACCACCTCGAGCTCGGCGCAGGTGTCCCGCCGCAGCAGGGTGGTGGCGAGCCGCAGCGCGTCAGCGGCCGACGCGGTCCCGTCCCGCAGCAGCCACTCCCAGCGGTGTCCACCCGGCACCGGTAGGTCCACCTGCGGCCGGGCCGGATCGCAGGTGTAGGTGAAGTGCGGCCGTTCCGGCACCGTCCCGACGACATCGGCCACCAGCCAGGGGTGTGCGAGATCGCGTCCCAGCCAGGCGATGCCGGCGTCCCGGCGTACGGCGGAGGAGGCGCCGTCGCAGCCGACCAGCCAGCCGGCCGAGACGGAGCTGCCGTCCGAGAGCTCCGCCTCCACCGAAGATGATCGTTGTGCAAGGTGGGCGAGCGACGTCCCGAGCCGGACCTCGACCCGCCCGGCCAGGTGCGCCCGAAGCGCCGCCTCGAGGGTCGGCTGGTGGAAGAACGCCAGGCCGGCGAAACCGTGCGCGGCGGGGAAGGCGACCGCGCCGAGGGACCGGCGGCGGGCGTCGACGAACCGGACCTCCGGCGCGGTCAGCATCGGCTCGACCAGGCCGGGCGCGGTCCGCGACAGCAGCAACTGGACCTCGTCGTCGACCGCGACCGCCCGCGGCAGCGCGAACGGCGCCGGCTCGCGCTCGACGACCAGTACGGTCAGGCCGTGCGCGGCCAGGCGCGCGGCGAGCACCGCGCCGACCGGACCGCAGCCGGCGACCAGCACGTCGTAGCGGTCCATCCGGTCTAGCCTGCCCCTCATGCTGCGACAGGTCATCCTGGCCGCCTCCGCCAACCACCGCGTCAAGGCCCTGGTGGCCGGGGCGCCGCTGTCGCGGTCGGTCGTGCGCCGCTTCGTCGCCGGCGAGCAGACCGACGACGCTGTCCGGGCGACCCGTGAGCTGCAGGCCGCCGGCCTCGTCGTCAGCCTGGACCACCTCGGCGAGGACACCCTCGACGTCGCCCATGCCCAGGCGACCGTGCAGGCCTACGTGGCCCTGCTCGAACGGCTGTCTGCGGCCGGCCTCACCGCCGGGGGCCGCGCCGAGGTGTCGGTCAAGCTCACCGCGGTCGGCCAGGTCATCGACCCGGCGCTGGCGCTCGCGTCGGCCCGGACGATCTGCGAGGCCGCGCGCGCCGCCGGCACCACGGTCACCCTGGACATGGAGGACCACACCACGACCGATGCCACCCTCGAGGCGCTCGCCCAGATCCGGACCGACTTCCCCACCACCGGGGCGGTGCTGCAGGCCTACCTGCACCGGACCGAGGACGACTGCCGGGCGCTGGCCACCCCGGGCAGCCGGATCCGGCTGTGCAAGGGGGCCTACCGCGAGCCGGCGACGGTCGCCTATCAGGGCGCCGCGGAGGTCGACGCGTCCTACGCCAGGTGCCTCGCGGTGCTGATGGACGGCCCGGGCTATCCGATGGTCGCCACCCACGACCCGAAGCTGATCGCCCTCGCCGCCGGGCACGGCCGCGCGCCCGGGAGCTATGAGTTCCAGTTGCTCTACGGCATCCGGCCCACCGAGCAGCGCCGCCTCGCCTCGCAGGGGCATACCGTGCGGGTCTATGTGCCGTACGGCGACCAGTGGTACGGATACCTGATGCGCCGCCTCGCCGAACGCCCCGCCAACCTGACGTTCTTCCTGCGCGCGCTGGCCTCCCGCTCATGACCCGTATCGCCGTCCTCGGGGTCGGCAAGCTCGGTGAGGCGCTGCTGTCGGGGCTCATCCGGGCCGGCGCCAAGCCCGACACGCTGCTCGCTGCCGAGCGGCACGCCGAGCGGGCCGCCGAGATCGCCGAGCGGTACGGCGTACCGACGGCGCAGCCGCTGGCGGCCGCCGGCGCCGCGGAGGTGCTGCTGCTCGTGGTGAAGCCGCAGGACATGCGGGCGCTCCTGGTCGAGATCGCGCCGGCGGTGCTCCCCGGGACGCTCGTCGTCACGATGGCCGCGGGTATCCCAAGCTCGCTGGTGGAGGAGCTGCTGCCGGCCGGGACGCCGGTCGTGCGGGTGATGACCAACACGCCGGTCTTCGTCGACGAGGCGATGTCGGCGCTGTCGGCCGGTTCGCATGCCCAGCCGGCGCATCTGGACCTGGTCGAGAACCTGCTTGCCTCGGTCGGCAAGGTGGTGCGGGTGCCCGAGTCGCAGATGGACGCCGTCACCGCGCTGTCCGGCAGCGGCCCGGCGTACTTCTTCCTGATGGTCGAGGCGATGATCGACGCGGGCATCCTGCTCGGTCTGCCGCGGGCCGTCGCGGCGCAACTGGTGGTGCAGACCGCGGTCGGGGCGGCCCGGATGCTGCGCGACTCCGGCGAGCATCCGGTGGTGCTGCGCGAGGCGGTGACCTCGCCCGGTGGCACCACGATCTCGGCGATCCGGGTGATGGAGGACCGTGGTGTGCGCTCGGCGATGCTGGCCGCCGTCGAGGCCGCGCGGGACCGCTCCCGGGAGCTCGCCGGCGGCTAGCCCGCCGCCGCGCGGGCCGCTGCCGGGCTCCGTAGGATGAGGCGGTGAAACGCCTGGTACTCCTGCTCGCCGGTGCGGTCCTGCTCGCCGGTTGCAGCGGGGGCGGCGGCACCAAGGTCGCGACCGGCCTGGTGCAGCGGGCCGATGTCCGCGAGGTCGTCGACGCGCCGGGTGCGGTGACCGCGCGGGCCACCTCGACCGTCTCGGCGCCGGCGGACGCGACCGTCGTGGCGGTGCTCGTCAAGGACGGGCAGGCCGTGCGCAAGGGCGCCGTGCTGGTCCGGCTGGACAGCGTGCAGGCGCAGCAGCGGCTGCAGCAGGCCGAGAG
>JAYSQK010000493.1:0-1730 GCA_043721555.1 Frankiales bacterium | reverse complement strand
TGACGGCCAAGGTCGCCGTCCACGAGTGCACGGTGTTGGCGACCGCGCCGTCCCAGTCGTCGCGGGCCGCCACGAGGTAGGGCGAGCCGCCATCGGTCGACCAGCCGCCGTTGCTGCTGGAGAACTCGGCGAACACCGGCGCGCCGCCGTAGGTCCGGACGACCCCGGTCGTGGCGTGCACCGCGTCGGTCGTCGACGCCGGCTCGAGCGCGATGGTGCTGCCACCAGCGGTGTGCAGCGCGCTGCCGCCGAAGACCTGGCACTGCGTCGTGTCGCAGATGTCCCAGGCGCCGGAGCTGTGCGCCCGCTTGTAGGCGCTGTAGGAGCGGGCCGCGATCGCCTGCGCCTGCAACGCCGCCGGCTTCCACGACGACGACGACTCCCGCGGGACGACCCCGAGCAGATAGTCCTCGAGGTCCAGCACCGCGACGCTGACCAGGCCGCTCGCGCCGGACCGGACGGCCTGCACGGCGCCGCGGTAGTCCCGCGACGACCCGTCCGGGTAGACCAGCTGCACCGTGGCCGGACCTGCGAAGCGCAGCGGTCCCGCAAAGATCATCTTCCCGCCGTAGCCGTACGGCGTCCAGGTGCTGCCCGTCAGCGAGGCGAGGTGGAGCCCGTCGCCGGCTGCGGTCGCCCGCCAGCGGGTCGGGCCGGTGGGCAGGGTCGCCGCGCCGCCGCTGGCGAGGTCGGTCACGGTGAGGCCGGCGGCCGCGCCGACCGTCGTGACCCCGTCGTCGTCGCCCTGCAGGAGCACCCGGATCGGCGCCGCGGCGAGCACCCCACGGGCGGTCCCCGGGTAGTAGGCGGCGGTGATCTCGTCGCTGGTCCGGCCGAGCGAAGCGGCCCCCTGGGCGCCCCACTGGGACAGGCCGTGGCCGTGCCCCCAGCCGTGCCCTTCGATGCTGAACACGCCGTCCGCCGGCCGGTCGTAGACCTCCTCGGCCAGGGCGTGCGGCGCGACCGCCACGGTGACGGCGAGCGCGCCCAGCAGCCCGGTCAGCGCAGTCAGGGCGGTCCTCGCGCGGTGACGGGCGGGGCGGGGCGGCACGGGGGCTCCGGGGTCGATGTGGTGGCAGCTCGGCGCTGCGTCGATCAGCCGGGCCACCCTCGAACGTCGGCACGCCGAGGGCGGGCCTTGACCGGCACTGTCCCAGCAGTCACACCAGTCACACAAGCCCTCGCTGCTGGGCGAGGTGCCGATCCGGGGACCGGCCGACCCCGAGCGCAAGGACCGCGAGCAGCCCGTCGCCGAGCACCAGCAGCAGCCGGGACAGCGCCGCGACGACCAGCGCCGAGCTCGACCCGCCGATCAGCGACCCGGCCAGGACGGCAACGAGCACCCCCTCCCGGAAGCCGAAGCCGGCCGGCGCGAAGACCACCACGAAGCCGACCAGCCAGGCGGCCGCGAAGCCGGTGATGCCGAGCGCGAGCACCGGTGCACTGGCCCCGACGTCGCGGCACAGCGCCCAGATGTGCAGGCCCAGGAACACCCAGCTGGCCACACACCACACCGCGGCGCGGGCGATGCCGCGTCCGGTCAGCGGTTGCTCCAGCGGCGGTCGCTTGATCGTCCGCAAGGCCCGGTCGAGGATCGACGTGAAGACCCTGGGGTGCAGCAGCCCGGCGAGCGGCAGCAGCAGCAGCGCGGGCCAGAATCGCGAGGCCAGCCGGTCGGGCAGCAGCGGCAGCGCGCCGATCGCCACGATCCCGCCGACCGCGATGTTGAG
>JAYSQK010000492.1:0-1735 GCA_043721555.1 Frankiales bacterium | reverse complement strand
GCCGAACCTCGGCGGCTTCACGTCGTACGACGACGGGCTGCGCCTTCTCCGGCGGCACCCGGCCGTATGCGAGGAACTGCGACAGGTGCTCGCGCTGGGCCTGGACCGGGCCGCGCACGTCCCGCTGCCACTGCCGGGCGACGTGCCGTTGGCGACGCACGCCCGGTACCGGCGCGAGGAGCTGCTGGCCGCGCTGGACTGGGCCTCGATGCAGCGTTCGGCGCGAGGCAACATCACCGGCGTCGCCTGGTCGGAAGCCGCCCGGACCGATGCCCTGATGGTCAACCTGCGCAAGAGTGAACGCGAGTTCTCCCCGACCACCATGTACCGCGACTACGCGCTCTCAGACCGGCTCTTCCACTGGGAGTCCCAGAACGCCACCTCGACGACATCGGCCGCCGGACAACGCTATCTGCACCACGAGCGGCTCGGCACGTCCGTCCTGCTCTTCGTCCGGGAGACGCCGACCGACGAGCTCGGTGCGGCACCGTTCCTGCTGCTCGGACCGGTCCGCTACGTGGAACACCGCGGCGAGCGCCCGATCGCGATCACCTGGGAGCTTGCACATCCGATCCCGCCCGACGTCCTGCTCACGGCGCGAGCCGTCGCCAGCTAAACGATCATCGTGCCGGGCCGACGTGACAAGATCGAGGTCCACCTGAGGAGACACCATGACTGACAGCGTCTGGCCGAGCATCCACGCCGAGCGACAAGCGTTGGCCCAGGACCTCGCCGCTCTGACGGCCGCGCAGTGGGCGACCCCGTCGCTGTGCTCGGGCTGGACCGTCCATCAGGTCCTGGCGCATCAAGTCGCGACGGCCAAGATGACGCCGGGGGCGTTCCTGACCAAGTTCGCCGGCGCCGGCTTTTCGTTCACCAAGTTCACGGACAAGCAGGTCGCGATCGAGGCGGCCGGTGGCCCGGCGGCGACCCTCGCGGCGTTCCGTGCTGTCGAGACCGCGACCTCGTCACCGCCCGGACCGAAGGACAGCTGGCTCGGCGAGGCGCTCGTGCACAGCGAGGACATTCGACGTCCGCTCGGTTTGCACCGCGACTACCCTCTTCCGGCCGTCACCCGGGCCATCAGCTTCTACGCCGGCAGCAACGCGATCATCGGTGGCAAGAAGCGGGTCGCGGGGCTGACCCTGCGCGCCACCGATACCGACTTCGCGCACGGGTCGGGTCCGGAGGTCACCGGGCCGGCGATGGCCCTGCTCCTCGCCACCGCCGGACGTACCGCGGCCCTGGACGACCTCACCGGGCCGGGGCTCGCAACGCTCCGGGCGCGCTGATGGACCGGGCCGCACCGGAGCTGGTCGCCCGTTTCGAGGAGCTCGTCGGCGTCGTTCCCGAGGCCGATCGCAAGTTGGTCTTCGGCTCCCCGAGCTGCCTGGTGGGCGGGAACATGTTCTTCGGTGTGCACGCCACCGGGCTGTTCGTGAAACTGCCCGAGGACGCCGCGGCGACGCTGCTCGAGGCAGGTGGCGCGCCGTTCGAACCGATGCCCGGCCGCGCGATGGGTGGCTTCTTCGTGCTGCCGGCCGCCCTTCCGGGCCCGGAGCAGTGGGTACGCCGGTCCTACGACTACGCCCTCACGTTGCCGGCGAAGAAGCCGAAAGCGACCAAGAAGGCGAAGGCGAACAACGCGTAGGACATGCTCATCTGCGACCAGCTTGTCGAACCTCCTGTCGTTGCACCTCGGGCTGCCGGTTCGACAGCAGGTCGCTGAGCAGCT
>JAYSQK010000491.1:0-4013 GCA_043721555.1 Frankiales bacterium | reverse complement strand
GCCGCCGGCATCATGCTCGGTGACGACGTGGAGCTGCGCTGCAGCGGCAAGACGCTGACCGTGCCGTTCGCACTCACCTACGGCGAGGTCGGCCGCGGCCGGCTGGCGGTCTGCGAGGACTCCTTCCGTACCGTCACGATTGCCGTCAACCAGGGCAGCGCGGCGATCACCCTGCGGGCCAGGCGGGCCGACCCGATGGTCATCTCGCGCCGCCGCACGCCCGCTCCTCGCCGGCCCGGTCCGGTGGCGATCTACGACCACCCGCCGTCGACGGCCACCGCGTAACACCCTCGTCCCGCCGGTAAGGTTCGGCACTCGACGACCCGCGAGGAGACCGCTGTGCGACCACGCGTCGTCCTCGTGACCGGGGTGAGCCGCTACCTCGGCACCAGGCTCGCGAGTTGCCTGGCGGCCGACCCGTCCATCGAGCGGGTCATCGGCGTCGACACGGTGCCCCCGCGATCCGAGGCCCTGCCGCAGCTCGGCCGGACCGAGTTCGTCCGGGCCGACATCCGCAATCCCCTGATCGCCAAGGTGATCGCCTCCTGCGAGGTCGACACGGTCGTGCACATGAACGTGATCGCCACCCCGCTCGGCGCCGGCGGCCGTACCGCGATGAAGGAGATCAACGTCATCGGCACCATGCAACTGTTGGCGGCCTGCCAGAAGGCCCCGTCGATGCAGCGGCTGGTCGTCAAGAGCACCACCGCGGTCTACGGCGCCTCACCGCGGGATCCGGCGCTGTTCACCGAGGACGTTGAGCCGCGCTCGCTGCCGAAATCGGGCTACGCCAAGGATGCCGTCGAGGTCGAGGGCTACGTCCGTGGGTTCGGCCGGCGCCGCCCCGACGTGACGCTGTCGCTGCTGCGCTTCACCAACTTCATCGGCGCGACGATCGAGACGCCGCTCACCCGCTACTTCTCGCTGCCCGTCGTGCCGACCGTGCTCGGCTTCGACCCGCGCATCCAGCTCTGCCACGAGGACGACGGGATCGAGGTCCTGCGCCGCTGCACGCTCGAGGACCACCCGGGCATCTTCAACGTCGGCGGCACCGGTGTGCTGCTGTTGTCCCAGGCCGTACGCCGGGTCGGGCGCCCGTCGTTCCCGGTGCCGTCGCCGGCGGTGAACGTCGTCGCCCGGCTGTTCCGCCGGGCCGGCATCGTCGACTTCTCCCCCGAGCAGATGCGCTACCTCGAGCACGGCCGGGTCGCCGACGTCAGCCGGCTGCGGGACGAGCTCGGCTGGGCGCCCCGCAGCACGGCCGTCGCGTTCGACGACTTCGTCGCCACCCGGGTCAGCGCCCGGCTCTTCGCACCCGACACCGCCGTCGCGGCCGAACACCGGCTGCTCGCGGTGCTGGCCCGACGCCGCGGGGACACGATCAGCAAGGGAGCCGTCGGTGCCTGAGGCAAGGGTCATCCCGCTCGAGCCGCGGGCCGGCCGGGCCGCCCGGCGCGCCGATACCAGCCGCCGGGCCGGTACCAGCCGCCGGGCCAAACCCGCCGCCGGTCCGCCGCCGGTCGGCGCCGGCCAACCGGCCGGCGAGCAAGCGGCTGGCGAGCAGTCGGATGATCTGCCGTCGGACGAGCATCCGTCGGGCGACCACCCGTCGTACGCGAATCCGTCGGACGTCAACCTCGCGGCTGACCGCCCGTCGGACGCCGATCGATCTGCGGGTCCGCCGATCGCCGCCGCCTCGGACTGGGAGCGCAAGCTGGCCGGCGGCCTGGCGTTCCTGCGCCGCCGGATCACCGGCGACTACCAGATCGACGATTTCGGCTTCGACGCCGACCTGACCGAGCATGTCCTGCTGCCGCCGCTGCGACCGCTGTACGACAAATGGTTCCGGGTCGAGACGCGCGGCCTGGACAACATCCCCGACGTGGGTGGGGCCTTGGTCGTCGCGAACCACTCCGGCACCATCCCGGTCGACGCCCTCATGACGTCGCTCGCGTTGCTCGATCACCACCCGGCGCGCCGGCACCTGCGGCTGCTCGGCGCCGATCTGGTCTTCACGATGCCCGTCGTCGCGCCGCTCGCCCGCAAGAGCGGCAACACCCTGGCCTGCAACGCCGACGCCGAGCGCCTGCTGTCCTCGGGCGAGCTCGTGGGGGTCTTCCCCGAGGGCTACAAGGGGATCGGCAAACCGTTCAGCGAGCGGTACAAGCTGCAGCGATTCGGCCGGGGCGGTTTCGTGTCGGCGGCGCTGCGTACCGGCACGCCGATCGTCCCCTGCTCGATCATCGGGGCCGAGGAGATCTATCCGCTGATCGGCAACGTCAAGTCCCTCGCCAGGCTGCTCGGCGTGCCGTACATCCCCATCACCCCCCTGTTTCCCTTGCTGGGCCCGCTCGGCCTGATCCCCCTCCCCAGCAAGTGGATCATCGAGTTCGGCGAACCGATCGAGACGGCGCATCTCGGTGGGCCGGCCGCGGCCGAGGATCCGATGCTGGTGTTCAACCTGACCGACCAGGTGCGCGAGACCATCCAGTCGACCTTGTACACGCTGCTCATGCAGCGCCGCTCGGTCTTCTTCTGAGCTCCGGCCCCGGCTTGTGCTGGCTTGGGCCGCGGCGCGCCCGGCGTTTCGCGGCCCGATCCAGCACGAGCGCGGAAGTGCGCCCGGGGGTGAGCTCAGCGCAGGCCGAGATGCGGCTCAGCGCAGGCCGACCGCGGTCCGCAGTCGCTTGGTCCGCCGGTGACTCCCAGCGTGCCGGCGCCGCAAGGCGAGCCCGGCGATGACGCCACCGACCAGCGCGCCGGTGCCGGCCGCGGCGGGCACGCCGACCTTCGCGGCCTTGCGCCCGGTGCGGAAGTCGCGGATCTCCCAGCCGCGCTCGCGGGCCGCCTCGCGCAGCCCGCTGTCGGGGTTGACGGCCACCGCGTGCCCGACCGCCGACATCATCGGCAGGTCGTTGCTGCTGTCGCTGTACGCCGTACAGCGGGCGAGGTCGAGTCCTTCGCGCTCGGCCAGCGCGCGGACGGCTTCGGCCTTGCTCGCGCCGTGCAGCGGCTCCCCGACGAGGCGTCCGGTGTAGAGGCCGTCGACGACCTCCGAGACGGTGCCGAGCGCGCCGGTCAGGCCGAGCCGCCTGGCGATGATCTTTGCCAGTTCGACCGGGGTGGCCGTCACCAGGAAGACCCGTTGCCCGGCGTCGAGGTGCTGCTGGGCGAGCGCGCGGGTGCCGGACCAGATCCGCTGGGCCATCAGCTCGTCGTAGATCTCCTCGCCGTACGCGACGATGTCGGCGACCCGCTTGCCGGCCACCAGGCTCAGCGCCTTCTCGCGGGCCTCGGCGACTGCCGCGAGGTCCTCCTTGCCGCGCACCCGGAACGACAGCTGCTGCCAGCCGAACCGCAGCAGGTCGCCGGTGGTGACGAGCCCCCGGCCGGCCATTCCCTTGCCGAAGAAGTAGATCGACGCCCCGCGGATCATCGTGTTGTCGCAGTCGAAGAACGCCGCCGCGGTCGGGTCGAGCGGCACCGACAGGGAGTCCTCCACCTCGGCGGCCGCGGCCGAGGCGACGCCGGCGAGCACCGAGCTCACGCCGTCGTCCCGGCGCCCGCGGAGCCGAAGGGTTCGCGCCACAGCAGCTCCCGGAGACGTCGTACGGCGGACAGGTCGAGCCTAGACGCCACGGTGCCCCGGTCGGCGGGCGCTCAGGGGAGCAGCGGCGGCAGCGGCGGCACGGTTGGCAGTCGGGTCGGTACCGGCACGGGGAGCGGGGGCACCGAGGGGATGTGCACCGGCGGCAGCGGCGCGGTCGGGAGCGGGACGACCGGTGGCAGCGGTGGCAGCGGTGGCAGCGTGGCCGGCGGGCCATCATGGCCGCCCGGGTCGGGAGCATGGGAATCGCCCGGCGGTCGCGTAGACGGTGGCTGGATCGGGATCGGGGCCCCGGTCGCCGGGCCGCTGGTCACCGGGGCTCGGGTGGCCGGCGCGGACCGGCCGGGCGCCGGGGCGTTGGGCGCGGGGGGACCGGTGGCGCCGCCCCTGCCGGTCGGCGCCGGGG
>JAYSQK010000490.1:0-3280 GCA_043721555.1 Frankiales bacterium | reverse complement strand
ACGCCGGTGACCTGGCGGAGCGCCCTCGGGCTCGCCGCCGCCGCCGGGGTGTACTTCCTGGCGATCAGCGTGCAGGTGATGACCGCGGTCGCGTGGGCGCAGGGCCTGGGCGCCTGGAAGGTGTGGTCTCGCGGCTCGCGGCTGCGCATCGTGATGTTTCTCGGCAACAGCCTGGTCGGCCTCACGGCCGTGCTCGTCGGGCAGTGGAACCGGCCGACGATCCTCGTCCTGCCGTTCTTCCTGCTGCTGCTCTACGGCTGCTACAACAGCGCCCTCAAGGCCCAGCAGGAGCGTGACCTGTGGCAGGAGCTGCATGCCGCGACGCTCAGCCTCAACCGGGTCGAGCTGCCGGCGGTGCTCACCGCGCTTCAGCACGGGGCCGGGACGCTGTTCGGCTCGGAGTTCACGACCCTGCTGCTCGCCGATGACATCGGCCACGGCGGGGCGCTGTCCCCGGCGCTGCTGGCTCGCGGCGCCGACCTTGCTTCACCGGCCACCGTGGACCTGCGCACCGGGTCCGAGCCGGTCGTCCGGGAGCTGCAACAACTCGGGTTGGCCACCGCCGCGCTGGCTCCCCTGGTCGGCGGTGGGCGGAGCCGAGGCGCGCTGCTGCTCGGCTTCAAGGCTCCGGTCCGGCTGAACCGGCGCGAGTTGCAGATGATCGGCACCTTCGCCGACCAGGTGTCGATCTCGCTCCAGCACGCCGTGCTCTTCGACGAGATCGACGCGCAGCGCAGCCGGCTTCGGGTCATCGTCGACAACGCCTCCGACGGCATCCTGCTCGTCGATGCTGACGGCACGGTCCGCTCGTGGAACCCGGCGATGGAGCTGATGACCGGGCGCACCGAGCACGAGGCCGTCGGTGCCCGGCTCGAAGCGGTGCTGCCGGGCAGCCTCGACGGTGGCGAGGCGCTCACCGGGGAGCAGTTGTTCGCGCCCGGACCCGCCGAGGTCTTCGGGCGCATCGCCGCGGCGGACGGCGGGGAGCGCGACGTCTCGCTTGCCCTTGCCACCGTGCAGGCCCCCGATGCGGCGTACGTCGTGGTGGTGGCCCGTGACATCACCGCGCAGCGCGAGGTCCAGCAGGCCAAGGAAGACTTCATCGCGACGGTGTCGCACGAGCTACGGACGCCGTTGACGCCGATCAAGGGCTACGTCCGGCTGATGCAACGGCCCGGCTTCTGCGACGATCCGGTACGCCGGGACGAGGCGCTCGCCGTCCTGGTCGAGCAGGCCAGCCAACTCGAGCGGTTGGTGGAGGACTTGCTCAGCGTCTCGCGGATGCGGCACGGCCAGTTCGACGTGGAGCCCGAGGTGGGCGACGTCGATGAGATCGTCGCCCGGGCGGTGCGCGACCTGCGGGCGAGCAGCCCGCGAGAGGTGCAGCACACGCCGGCCGCCTCGTCGCCGACGGCGAGGTGCGACCCGGCCCGGCTGCAGCAGGTGGTGGCCAACCTGCTCTCCAACGCCGACAAATACTCCCCGCCCACCGAGCCGGTCGTCGTCACCGTGCAGGACGCGACCGCCGGCGTGGTCGAGATCACCGTCACGGACCGCGGCACGGGCGTGCCGGTCGAGTCCCGCGAGGCGGTCTTCGAGCCGTTCCAGCGGCTGGGGCACCACCTGACTCGGCGGACCCGCGGGACCGGCCTGGGACTGCACATCGCCCGGCGGCTCGTGGAGGCGATGGAGGGCCGGATCTGGGTGGACGGTTCGACCGGCGGCGGCGCCACCTTCCACGTGACGGTCCCGGCCGCCGAGGTCGCGCCGGAGGCGGGCGCCGCGGAGCGCACTGAGTCCGCCTACGCCGACACCCGTAGCGCCTGACCCCCTGGTTGGCCTCTATCGCAACCTCGGTCCGCCAAGTACCTTGCGGTGCATGCAACCTGGCGGGACGCGGATCGCCCAGCTCCGCCGCGGGGTGCTGGAGTACTGCGTGCTGGCGCTGCTGGGCGAGGCCGAGCTCTACGGCTTCGACCTGGTTCGCCGGCTCAGCGAGGTCGATGGCCTCGTCACCAGCCAGGGCACCATCTATCCATTGCTGTCCCGGCTGCGCCGCGACGGCTGGGTGACCACGACCTGGGCCGACTCCGAATCCGGTCCACCGCGCCGCTACTACGCCCTCACGGCCGACGGGGCCAGGGCGCTCGCCGGGTTCACCGAGGAGTGGGAGCGCTTCTGCTCCTCCGTCGACACGCTGCTCGCAAAGGGGAAGCCATGACCACACCGAAGGTCGATTCGCTGGTCGAGGACTATCTCGCGCGGCTACACACCGCGGCGCAGAGCCTGCCGCCGGACCGACGGGAGGAGTTGGTCGAGGGGATCACCGAGCACCTCCAGGCCGCTCGCGCGGCGGGCGCGGCAGCCGACGAGGCGGCCGTCCGGACGTTGCTCGATCGGCTGGGTGAGCCGGAGGAGATCGTCGCCGCGGCGCGCGAGGACGGTGCCATGACGCCGGCCTACGGCCCGGCGTACGGGCCATGGAGCCCGAGCGACACCGGCGCGGTGCCGGCCGCGCCGGGCACCGGGCTCGAGGTGACGGCGCTGGTGCTGCTCACCTTCGGGTCGTTCGTCCCGCTGGTCGGCTGGCTGGTGGGCGTGGTGCTGCTGTGGACGAGCACGCGTTGGCGGGTCTGGGAGAAGGTGCTGGCCACCCTGGTCGTCCCGGGCGGACCGGGCACCGTCCTGTTCCTCGGCGCGTTTGCTGGCGGCCGAACCTGCAGCGGCAGCTCGTCGGTCAGCAGCGACGGCGTGATCGTCACCTCGGTCGAGTCCTGCTCCGGCGGCCTGCCACCCGGCGTCGGGATCCCGCTGTTCATCGCCGCGCTCGTCGCGCCGTTCCTGGTCGCGGCGTTGCTGTACTCGCGGGCCAGGGCGCGGGCGGCCCTCGAACCACTCGTCTGGCGGGCCGCGCCGACGCCGGGGCGCTGGGGCGGGCTCGAGATCGCCGCCGTCGCGCTGCTCAGCGTTGGCACGTTCGCCCTGCCCGTGGTCGGTCCGATCGTGGGCCTGGCGCTGCTCTGGAACAGTCAGCGGTGGAGCTCCCGTGAGAAAGGAATGGCCACCCTGTTGGCCTGCCTTCCCCTGCTCCTCCTCTCGGTGCCGTTGATCGGCCTCCTCGTGGTACGGATTGGATACTGATGGCCGGTCTCGTCGGGCTCGTCCTGCTCCTCGGGGTGCTCGGCCCCTGCCTCGCCGCGCTCTACCTGTTCGTCACCCTCAACGGGCGCCGCTGACCCGTCCGCTAGAGCGCGAGCACGCCCCTCGCGAGCGACGACAG
>JAYSQK010000489.1:0-5523 GCA_043721555.1 Frankiales bacterium | reverse complement strand
TCCCAGTGCCAGGGCTCGGGCTTGCTGCCGCTCGGCTCTGCCCAGGCCGGGTGGAACCAGCCGAACCGCACCGCGTTGGCGAGCATCCAGACGTGCGCGGGGGTGCCGAAGCGTTCGATGCCGTCGCACAGGTCGACCGCGACGCCCCAGCCGTGGTTGCTGGTGCCTGGCTGGGCGGCGAGGGTCGGTTTGAGGATCTTGACCGCGACCTGGGCGTCGTAGCTGCGGTAGGAGTCGGTGACGCAGATGGGGGCGGCGAACTGTGCGGCGTACTCACGGCTGAGGGCGTCGAAGGCGGCGGCGGCGTCGGCCCGCAGGACCTCGCGGGCGGTGCCCCACAGCGGGCACAGCGCGTCGACCGGCAGCATCCCGTTGGGGTAGCCGCGGATGTCACCGCCGACACAGGTGCCGGCGGTGCGCAGCGCGGCCGCCCCGGCGATCGCGGCCGCCGGGATGCCCGCACGGAGTGCGGCGATCGCCTCGGCCTTGGCCAGGCTCGCCTCGCGCGCCCGGGCGACCGCGAGCGTGCCGTGGGTGCGGATGAGCGTCGCGGTCTGCGCGGCGACCCGCGCGGTTGAGGCGGCGACGACCTGGTCGGCGGCGGCCTTGGCGACCAAGGCGCGGGCGGCGGTCCCGCGCTCGAGGACCTGCGCGGCCTGCGCCTGCCGGGCCTGTTCGGACTGCGTGCGCAGGGCCCTGTCGAGGTCGTTGATCACCTGGCTCTGCGCCGCGCCGACCCGGTCGGCGAGGCCGAGGCCGCCGAAGAACGTCGCGCTGTCCGGGGCCGACAGGGCCGCCGAGAGCAGCAGCGTGTGCGTGTCGGTCATGCCGGTGCGGTAGAGCGAGCCGACGTAACCGTCGAACTGGGTGCGGGCATCGGCGGTACGGCGGACCGCCCGGACGAGCGACTCGGCCTCGACGCGGGCCCGCCGGGCCGCGATGTCCGCGGCCCGCTGGGCGTCCTGGTAGGCCTGCAGCGTCGCGACGGCCTGGGCGCTCGCGTCGGCGAGGTGGGCCTGCTCGGCGGCGAGGGCCTGCTGCTGGCGGGCCACGTCGGCGGCGATCTGCGCGGCGGCCCGGGGATCGACCGACGGCCCGGGCGGGCCAGAGGGCCCCGGGGCCGGGCGACCGCTCGCCGGTACCGCGGTCGCCGATGGCGTGGGTGCCGGCGTCGCGGCGGCGGCCGACGCGGCACCGAGCAGGGCGGTGATGGTGAGGACGGCGGCGCACAGGTGCGTGGGGCGGGGCAACGGGGTCCTGTCGGTGCGGTGGTGAGCGACGAGTACGACATTACGGGCAGGACACGTCCGGGGGGTGACAACCGCCTGATGAGCAGGAGCACGAACAGGGCGTCCTACGTACCTGTCGGGCGAACTCAGCCGGCAGCAACCACGTGGATGATGCGGCTGCGGATGACCGGGTCGTCGTAGCGGCGCAGGCTCACCCAGATCCACCGGGCGGACAGCACGGCCACCGGCAGCGCGAGCAGCGCCGGGAGCCAGACGAGGCCGCTCTGGGCGGCGCCCTCCAGCACCAGCCCGAGCAGCGCAGCAGGCAGGGCGAGGCGGGCGCTGGCGAGCACGAGCGCCCCCGGCGGCGCGACGGCGTCGCGGGGGCCGACCAGGTCCGCGCGGTGCGGTCGTCGTACCGAGCAGGACAGGCAGACCGCGACGACCAGCAGGCAGCAGGTCACCGCCGACGCCAGGATCGCGGTCACCTCCGGCAGCGTCGGCGTCCCGACCGCGCGCACCGAGCCGCTGATGACGGCCAGCGCGACTCCGGCCAGGACCGTCTCGCCGGTGACGAGGGCCTTGGAACGGGCCACCAGCGCGGGGGGGTGCGGCAGCGAGGCGAGCCAGATCGCGCCGGAGGCATCGAGGCAGAACGCGTTGATCCCGAACAGCAGCCCGCCGCCTGCGGCGACCAGGCCTGGCAGCACGACCAGCGAGCGCCACGGCAGACCGGCGCCGGCCGCAGCCACACCGGGCAGCACGGCGAGCACGAGCGCCCCGCGGCGCAGCGCCGGTGCCCGCCAGACACTGGCGCGGTCGATGGCGAGCAGGGCCCGCAGCGCCGACGGTGCCTCGGGTCGTCGGCGGATGATCCGCGAGGCGACGTCGCTGCCGACGTCGCCGGGCCGGCGCAGCGCCCAGCCGCAGGCGTGCGAGCCGGCGAGGACGGCGAACGCCGTCACGCCGACGACCGCGGTTGTGACCGCCAGCCAGTGCCGGTTGTCCCGCGCCCCGGCCGCAGCGACGGCGGCGACCACGTCGGGCCCCCAGGACCGGCGTACGACGTCCCTGCCGTGCCCGGTCCGGATGATCACCAGGAAGGCCAGGCTCACGGTGACGACCGCGCCGCGGGCGAACCGTCGGCCGGCGACCGTCCGGCGCAGCCCGACGGCGGTCCAGGCGATCGCCTGCCCGGTCGCGGTGCACGCGACGACGTAACCGGCGGTCGTGACACCACCCAGCCAGGGGTGCGCGGCGCCCCTGGTGAGCAGCGCGGTCTCGGTGACCAGGACGAGCAGCTGCACTACCCACACGAGGTTGAGCGGCGCGAGCACGAGGGAGGCGAGGAACTGCGTCGCCGGCCGCACCGGGTAGGCCACCAGCTGGTCCGGCGGCAGCAGCTCGGTGCCGCCGCCCGCGGTCAGCGGCGCGATGAGCGCGAGCATCCCGAACCCGAGGTACGCCGCGCCCGCGGCCGTGATGGCCGCGGTGTACGCCTCGGGCTCGACCGCGCCGCTGCCCGCGACGATGAGCCAGGCGAGCAGCGGCACCGTCGCGAGCCCGGCGAGCAGGCCCAGCTTGACCGGGCGCGATCGCACGAGCCGCCAGCGCAGGCCGATCAGGGCGCCCACCTGCCGCCAGGCCGTCACGCGATGAGCTCGCGGTAGCGCTCCCGGCCGGGCTCGCCGACGAGCTCAGCCGCCGGCGCCGCGCCGACCACCCGGCCGCCCTTGAGCACGACGGCCTCGGTGCACGCCTCGACCGCGAGGTGCAGCAGGTGGGTGGAGACGAGGACCGCCGCCCCCGTCGTACGCGCCTCCCGGACGACCTGCATGGTGGCTTCGACGCCGAGCGGGTCGACGCCGTCGAAGGGCTCGTCGAGCAGCAGCACCCGTGGCTCGTGGAAGGCCGCGAGCACGACCGACAGCCGGCGCCCCATGCCGTGCGAGAACCCAGAGGTGATCCGGTCCGCTGCGCTCGTCAGCTCGAACCGGTCGAGCAGGTCGGTGGCGCGTCCCTTCCAGCCCGGGCGCATGCCGCGCAGTTTCGCGGCGAGCTGCAGGTGCTCCCAGGGGGTCGCGCGCGGGATCAGGCCACCGACGTCAGGGCAGTAACCGACCAGGGCGCGTACGCCGGACGGGTCCCGACCGGCGCTCACCCCGCCGACCGACACCTCGCCGGCACTCGGCGGCAAGACCCCCGCCAGGACCCGCATGGTGGTGGACTTGCCGGCGCCGTTGCGGCCGACCAGGGCAACGCTCGTGCCCGCGACGACGGACAGGTCGAAGCCGTCGACGGCGCGCACCTTGCCGAAATCGACGACGAGTCCCTGGGCCAGGAGGGCGGGTTCCACATGTACCTCTCGGCAGCGCGGGCGGTGACCTGCAGGATGCCGCCGGTCAGTCGCGCGGGCCACCGGCGTACAGCGCGTCGACCTCCGCGGCGCACTCGGCCATCACGGCGGTGCGCTTGAGCTTGAGCGAGGGCGTCAACTGCCCACCCTCCTCGGTCCAGTCGATCGGCAGGATCGTGAACTTGCGGATCGCCTCGGCCTTGCTGACGGCCTTGTTGGCCTCGTCGACAGCGGTCTGCACCTCGGCCCGCAAGTCCACGTCGTCGACGAGGGAACCCACATCCGGCGCCTTGTGGTGCTCCCCGGCCCACGGCGCGAGCGCCTCGGCGTCGATCGTGACCAGGCAGGCGATGAACGGCTGCTTGTCGCCGACGACGAGGCACTGGCTGACCAGCGGGTGGGCGCGCAGGCGGTCCTCGAGCACGGCCGGGGCGACGTTCTTGCCGCCGGCGGTGACGATGAGCTCCTTCTTGCGTCCGGTGATCCGGACGAAGCCGTCGCCGTCGATCTCGCCGATGTCGCCGGAGTGGAACCAGCCGTCGGCGATGGCCTCGGCGGTCGCGGTGTCGTTCTTCCAGTAGGACCGCAGGACATGCTCGCCCTGCATCAGGATCTCGCCGTCGGTCGCGATGCGCACCGTGACGCCGGGGGAGGGTCGCCCGACGGTGCCGACCTTGAGGTGCGCGGGGGTGTTCACCGAGCCGGCAGCGGTCGTCTCGGTGAGGCCGTAGCCCTCCAGAATCGTCACGCCGATCCCACGGAAGAAGTGGCCGAGCCGGGCCCCGAGTGGGGCGCCACCGGAGACGGCGTACGCGACCTTGCCGCCGAGTGCAGCCCGCAGCTTGGTATAGACGAGCCGGTCGAACACCGCGTGCTGCACCTTGAGGAACAGGCTGACCCGGCCGGTGGAAAGGGCCGTGCTGTAGGCGATCGCGGTCGCCTCGGCACGGTCGAAGATGGGCCCCTTGCCGTCGCCGTGGGCCCGTTGTCTTGCGGTGTTGTAGACCTTTTCGAAGACCCGCGGCACCGACAGGATGAACGTCGGCTGGAACGTCGCGAAGTCGGGGAGCAGGTTCTTGATGTCGGCGGTGTGGCCCATCCGCGCGTGGCTCTCGACGCACGCGACCTGGATCAGCCGGGCGAACACGTGCGCCAGCGGCAGGAACAGCAGGGTCGAGCCGGCGTCGTTGAACAACTCCGGGAGCACCAAGCTGGCCGACCGGCCGGTGTTGAGCACGTTGGCGTGGGTGAGCTCGCAACCCTTCGGCCGGCCGGTCGTGCCTGAGGTGTAGATGATCGTGGCGAGACTGTCCGCCGTGAGGGTGGCGCGACGGTCGTCCAGGGTCGATGGCGCGAGGTCCCGGCCGGCCGCGGCGAGCTCCTCGAGGCCACCGGCGTCGATCTGCCAGACGCCCCTGAGATCGGGCAATTGGTCGCGCACGCCGTCGAAGGTTGCCTGGTGGCCGGCACTCTCGAGCACCACCGCCACCGCCCCGGAGTCGCCGAGGTTCCACTGCACCTGCTCGGCGGAGCTGGTCTCATACACCGGCACGGTGACGGCGCCGGCCGTCCAGATGGCGTAGTCGACCAGCGTCCACTCGTAGCGGGTCTTGCTCATCAGGCCGACCCGGTCGCCCGGCTGCACCCCAGCCGCGACGAGACCAGCCGCCAGCGCCCGGACCGCCGTGGCGAACTCCCGTGCGGTGACCGGCGTCCACCGGTTGTCGAGCTTGCGGCTGAAGACGACGTCGTCGGGGGCGCTGTCGGCGTGCGCGAAGACCGCGTCCGGCAGGGCGGCCCCCGGGTCGAGTTCGACGACCTGTGGGGTGGCGTACTCCTGCACGGCGGGGCTCCTCATCGGCCGGGCACGCGGCGCGCCGGCTGCAGGCAACCTACGCCCGGGCGCGACCGCCGGGTGGCGGCTTTCAAGCCTGGGCC
>JAYSQK010000488.1:0-2185 GCA_043721555.1 Frankiales bacterium | reverse complement strand
CCGAAGCAGAGCTCGAAGACGCCATCGAACGCACCCAGGCCGAGGCGCTGCGGACCTTTGCCGATCCGGTGGTCTTCATGGAACGGCTGGTCGAAGGTGGCCGGCACATCGAGGTCCAGATCATCGCCGACCAGTACGGCGCGGTGTGGGCGCCGGGGGTCCGGGACTGCTCGGTGCAGCGCCGCAACCAAAAGCTCATCGAGGAGTCGAGTTCGCCCGCGCTGACGGCCGAACAGGACGCCGGGCTCCGGGACGCCGCCGTCGCGCTGGTCAGGGCGGCCGGCTACGTCGGCGCCGGCACGGTGGAGTTCCTCTACCAGCCGACCGAAAAGCTGTTCACCTTCCTGGAGGTCAACACCCGGCTGCAGGTCGAGCATCCGGTGACCGAAGCCACCACCGGGCTCGACATCGTCAAATTGCAGCTGCACGTCGCCGACGGCGGGCACCTCGTCGGCGATCCGCCGCGCGAGTTCGGGCACGCCGTCGAGGCTCGGCTCAACGCCGAGGACGCCGAGCAGGACTTCGCGCCTGCGCCGGGTGCGGTCGAGTTGCTGCACCTGCCGTCGGGGCCTGGCGTGCGGGTCGACACCGGCATCGCGGTCGGCGATGTCATCCCGCCCGACTACGACTCGATGGTCGCCAAGATCATCGCGTGGGGTCATGACCGGCCCGAGGCGCTCGCCCGACTGCGCTGCGCGCTGCGCGAGACCACCGTGGTCCTGCGCGGTGGGACCACGACCAAGTCGTTCCTGCTCGAGCTGCTGGACCGGCCGGAGGTGGTCGCCGGCACCGCCGACACCGGCTGGCTTGATCGGGTCGGGGCCGACGCCGGCGGCCGCGACACCGAGCCGGCCCGGCACGCCGACGTCGCGTTCGTCCAGGTCGCCATCGACGTGTACGACGCGGAAGAGGCCCTCGAGCGGGCGGCGTTCCTCGCCTCGGCCCGGGGCGGCCGGCCCCGCGCCAGCCACGAGGTGGGGCGCACGATCGAGCTCGGCTACCGCGGGCAGGTCTACCGACTGGCCGTCGCCAAGGTCAGCGTCGACCGCTACCGGGTGGAGCTCGACGGTGTCGATGTCGATGTCGACGTCGACCGGCTCAGCGCGCTTGAGAGCCGGCTCACCGTCGGGGCCGATCGCTTCCACATCGTGGCCGTCCGTGGGCCGACGTCCCACCTCGTCGAGGTCGACGGGACGTCGCACCGGATCGTTCGGGACGAGGCGGGGGTGGTTCGCGCCCCGGCGCCGGCGGTGGTCGTGGCCGTCCGGGTCGCTGTCGGGCAGGACGTCGAGGCCGGCCAGACCGTCGCGGTGCTCGAGAGCATGAAGATGGAGACCCCCGTGCGGGCGCCGTACGCGGGTCGGATCCGCGAGGTCCTGGTTGCCGTCAACTCCCAGGTCGATGCGGGCGCAGCCTTGCTGCGCCTGGACCGGGTGAGCGACGACGTCGAGGTCGTCGCCAGTCCCCGGGTCGCCTTCGGGCCGGCGCTGGGCACCCAGGCAGGCGATGCCCGCAGCACGGCGCTGGCCCTGCTCGGGGCGCTGCAGTCGCTGATCACCGGCTACGACGTCAGCGCCGAGCGGGGCCGCAAGCTGGTCGCGGGCTACGGCGGGGCGCGCAGCGAGCTACCGGTCGACGACCTGGAACTGCTGCGCGGCGAGTTGGCGGTGCTCACGACGTTCGCCGATCTGTGCGAGCTCTCGCGCAACCGCCCGACGAGCGCCGAGGAGGTCGGCGACGAACAGGTCCACAGCCCTCGGGAGTACTTCCACTCCTACCTGCACTCCCTGGACCTGGAGCGGGAGGCCCTACCCGAGGGCTTCCGGGCCAGGTTGGCCCGGGTGCTCCTGCACTACGGCGTCAGCGATCTCGAACCCGGCCCGGCGCTGGAGGAGGCCGTCTACCGGATCTTCCTGGCGCAGCAACGCGCGGTGAGCCAGCTGCCGGCTGTCACCGCGCTGCTGGACCGTTGGTTGACCGCCGGCGAGCTGCCGACGGGGCCTTCCCGGATCGATGTGGGGGAGGTCCTGGACCGCCTGGTGGTCGCGACCCAGCTGCGCTATCCGGCGGTCGGTGACCTCGCCCGCGCTGTCCGGTTCCGCTTCTTCGAGCAACCGCTCGTGGCACAGGCCCGGCAGGCAGTCTTCGACGAGGCCGAGCGGCTGCTCGGCGAGTTGTCCGGGCA